>JABSPM010000090.1 GCA_013215095.1 Flavobacteriaceae bacterium
CAGCATAGTGTTTTTACTGAGTAACATTGGCCATGTCGTATTTGATGTGTCGAAACATGTTATAAGTATTATTGGTTGGGATGTTCTTTGGTGTTTTATTGATAAAAAATATAACTATAACACGTTAGTGACCAAGACAAGGTTGTTGGTGTAACCTATTGCGCTACACATAGCCCTAACGCGTTTGTAGTGAGTGTAAATTAAATCAAATACTACAACTGAAAACGATTAAACTATGATTCTATTAGACGGAAAAAAAACTTCTGCAGATATAAAAGACGAAATTGCTATAGAGGTATCAAAACTCAAAGAACAAGGAAAAAAAACACCACATTTAGCAGCGATTTTAGTAGGCGATGATGGCGCCAGTAGAACTTACGTAAATGCTAAGGTAAAAGCGTGCGAAAAAGTTGGTTTTGCTTCTACTTTAGTAAAATTGAATGCGACTATTTCTGAAGCCGAATTATTGGCAGAGATTGAAGCACTGAATATTAATGATGATGTCGATGGTTTTATTGTGCAATTGCCACTGCCAAAGCATATTGATGAGCAAAAGGTGCTAATGGCTGTGAGTCCAAATAAGGATGTGGATGGCTTTCATCCTGAAAATGTAGGAAAAATGACCTTGAACTTACCAACGTTCTTGCCAGCAACACCGGCAGGGATTTTAGAACTATTAGAGCGTTACGAAATTGAAACTTCTGGAAAGAATGTCGTCGTGATTGGACGTAGCCATATTGTAGGGAGTCCAATGAGTATTTTAATGGCTCAAAAACGTACTGTGGGTAATGCAACAGTAACGCTTACGCATAGTCGTACCAAAGACTTAGAGTCGATTACTAAAGAAGCTGATATCATTGTTGTAGCATTGGGAGTTGCAGAGTTCTTAAAAGGTGATATGGTTAAAGATGGTGTAGTGATTATTGATGTTGGAATTACTCGTGTAGATGATTCTAGTAAGAAAAGTGGATTCAGACTTTTAGGCGATGTACATTTCGAAAGTGTAGCTCCAAAGGCAAGTTATATAACGCCAGTTCCAGGAGGAGTTGGTCCAATGACTATTGCCATGTTGATGAAAAACACCTTATTGGCTAGAGCACAAAATGAAGCCTAATTAGTGACGCCTTAAAAAAATAAGATAAATTACAGTCTCTTAACGCCTTCTTGAACGTCGTCTCGAACTACTATTGCTTTCCGTTTTTGGGTTAGCATAAGTTTTAGATGAATCGCTTAAGAGGGTGTTAAGTAGCTTAAGTTCTGTTGCTGTTAATTCTCGATATTCACCAACAGGAACATCCAAGGCAATGTTCATTATGCGCGTACGCTTTAATTTGGTAACTTCATAGTTGAGGTATTCACACATACGTCTAATTTGTCGATTCAGACCTTGGGTTAAAACAATTTTAAACACGTATGTGCTCAGTTTTGTAACCTTACACGTTTTAGTTACAGTATCTAAAATAGGAATACCATTAGACATGCGCTCAATGAAAGTTTGTGAAATAGGCTTATCTACAGTTACCACATATTCTTTTTCATGGTTGTTACTCGCTCTTAAAATCTTGTTAACAATATCACCATCATCAGTCAAGAGGATTAAGCCTTCACTAGGCTTATCTAAACGTCCTATTGGGAATATGCGTTTGTGATAACCTATAAAATCAATGATATTATCTTTCTCAACTCTTGTATCTGTGGTACATACAATCCCTATAGGTTTATTTAAGGCTAAATAGGTTCGCTTCGTATTCTTTTGGGTAATGCGCTCACCATCTACAGCAACAATATCGTCTGCTGCAACTTTAGTTCCCATTTCTGGGATGCTACCATTTATGGTAACACGACCTTCATCAATGAGTTTGTCTGCTGCTCTACGAGAACAATAGCCTACTTCGCTTAGATATTTATTGAGTCGTGTGAGTTGTTTTTCCATGTGACAAAGTTACACTTTTATAAACTCTAAAATATAATTAGAGACAGAATCATTATTTAAAGAATGTCCAAAGCCTTTAGTTGTAATTATTTTACTGTTCTTAAATCCTTGATTAAGCAATTTTGCATCAGAATAAGGAATGATGTTATCCTCGGTATCATGAATAATCAAGGATTGTGCTTCGATATCTTGCGCATATTTTGATGCCGAAAAATCATTTGGTGCTGCTCCAAAACGTTCAATAATAATCTTATCTAGTTGTTGTTCTATTTTTCTATTGTATCCCAAAAGACGGGTGTAGTTTTTTAATACTCCCGAAAATTCAGATGGGGCACCAAGTAAAACCATTTTTTTGATAGAATCTATCTGATATTTCTGTTGAAAAAAGATGGATGCCATTCCACCAACAGAATGCCCAATGATAATATCTGGTTGATGTTTTTGTGCTACAACATTTATAAATTCGGCATACAATAACGCATTAAAAAAATTACCATCTGAAGCTCCATGTGCGGGTGCATCTAAGGCTATAATGTTATAGTCTTGTTTAGTGAGATGTTCGATGTTGTTGTGCCATCTTGCGGTATTGCTCTCCCAACCATGGACTAGTAAAACAGTAGCTTTCTGTCCTTGCCAATGGTAGGTCATGATGTTGTGTTCTTCGTGTTTTAGTTTTATTTTTTTAGCTGATTTTAAAGTGGCTATATGTTTGGCGTTTAAACGTCCTTTTCTAGGGGTTGCAAAGATGTCAAGCGCTTTTCTTGCTGCATAATCAGCTGAAATAAAACTTAAGATGTTAAGATAAGACCCTATAAATTTGATGATATATTTTTTCATGTAATTTAATCCTCTCGGTGTACTTTGTCTAAGGAAAATCCAGGTAAGCAAATGGCTAAATATTCACAGGCTTCATCAAAGGGGTTAGCATATTGTACTCTTACATTTTTATGAATTTTTATAGATTGACCAGCTTCTAAAGTTATAATATCGCCATCAATATTAAACTGTTTTTTACATCGGATGATATAGGTATATTCCTCAAATTCTGGCGTTTGAAATGCTTCGCACCATCCAGGTGGTGCAACCATGCGAGCGATACTTATTTCGGAATTGCCGTTAACAGTGTTGCCAAAATGTTCTTCAATCCGTTTGCCATCTGTTGTTGGTACTACAAAAGGAGCGGTTTGTATAGTGTATTTTTTCATCTGTTGGACGGAGTTTAAGTGTTGTTATGTGGATAGTGTTATTGTAAAAAAAATAGTGTGAATAAGTCTTGTAAGCTTAAAGCCATTGCACAAAAAAGTTTTTAATTTGCGCGTTATCCGGAATTTGTAATGCTTCAATTTTTACGGTCATATCGAAACGAAGTTCTGAGGGAAGTTCTGTTTTTTCAATGGTAAAATAAGCGTTTATTTCGTTTACAGAAACGATAATATGTCTTAGTGTATTTTGAATCCCTGAAATAGTATAGTTGGCTTTAATGTCTTTGAATGTGCTATGGGCATTTAAGCCTTTAGAGGTTTTGAAACGTGCATCAACTACTTTTATAGACTTAATGGTTGCCGTAGAATCTGATTTTTGGCTTGGTGTTAATACCAAAAGCTGTTTGCCACCAGAGTCGTAAATTTCAATATCACTGGCGTTTGTTCCAAAGGTATTGGTCGATTCAAACCTATGAATAGAGTCATTGATAAATACCATTTTTAGGTCCTTTACTTGGGTCGAATCGGTTAATGATCCAATATGCTGTTTAGATATTTCAAAGGGGTCTTGTGTTTTTTGACAAGAAACAAAAAGACATGTGGTAAGGATTAAGGCTAAAATGAGTTTCATTAAAATATGTGATTTAGAATGTTGAGTTATTTATTTTATTACTTTTTTTAAGATGCCAAAAACAGCTCTTATAAAGGTTGCGCTTGTAAGCACTTTGACAATTGGGTTTTGACGTTGATAACTTCGAGTACTTGTACGTTTGTGTTGGGAAGCTTTTGACTCTGATTCTTCTTTTTTTCGTTTTTCTTCTTCCTTTGCAAGGCGTTTAGCTTCTTTGGTCTTGAGTTCTTCTGCTTTTTTAATTTTATCATTTAAAATTTCATAAGCACTTTCTCTATCAATAGTTTCATTATATTTTAAAACTAATTTAGATTTATCTAAAAGCTCATCCAATTCACGGCTGGTCAATACATCCATGCGGCTCATTGGTGCACGCATCATAGTCGCTGCCAAAGGTGTTGGTCGTCCTTTTTCATCTAAAGCAGACACTAAAGCTTCTCCAATACCTAAAGAGGTTAAAACATCTGCAGTGTCATAATAAGCTGTGTCAGGATAATTTTGTGCTGTAAGTTTAATTGCTTTTCTGTCTTTTGCTGTAAATGCACGCAAAGCATGTTGCACTTTCAAGCCTAATTGACTTAAAACTGATTCTGGAAGGTCAGTTGGATTTTGAGTTACAAAATATAGACCAATACCTTTAGAACGAATGAGTTTAACGATACTTTCAATTTGATTTAAAAGCGCTTTTGACGCTTGGTTAAAGATTAAATGAGCTTCGTCTATGAACATGACTAATTCTGGTCGTCCAGAATCACCTTGCTCCGGAAAGGTTTCATATATCTCCGCCAACAAACTCAGCATAAATGTTGAGAACAGTTTAGGTTTATCTTGGATGTCGGTTAAGCGAATGATATTAATATAGCCACGACCATCTCTTGTGGTTCTTGTTAAATCTTCTACATCGAAGCTTTTTTCTCCAAAAAAAACATCACCACCTTGCTGTTCTAACTCTACAATACGTCTCAAAATTGCACCTGTTGAAGCTGATGAAATTCGTCCATAGGCATCCTGAAATTCTTGCTTTCCTTGATTGGTAGCATATTGTAATATTTTTTTGAAATCTTTTAAGTCAAGAAGTGGTAATTTATGGTCGTCACAATATTTAAAAATAACTGAAATGATACCTGCTTGGGTCTCCGTAACGTCTAATATCCTAGAAATCAAAACAGGTCCAAATTCACTTACCGTGGCTCTAAGTCGAACCCCATTTTGTTCCGATAAGGACATGATTTCTACTGGAAAGGCTTTTGCGTTAAAGGGTATTCCTATGTTTTGATGTCTTTCATCAATTTTTGGATGTCCAGGGCTAGGTTTTGCTAATCCACTTAAGTCACCTTTGATATCCATAAGTAAAACAGGAACACCTTGTTCGCTTAAGTTTTCAGCAAGTACCTGAAGTGTCTTTGTTTTTCCTGTTCCTGTAGCACCAGCTATCAAACCATGTCTGTTCATGGTCTTTAAGGGTACTTTTACAAGGGCATCATTTACCGTTTCTTCGTCCAACATAGCAGCACCTAAAGTGATATAATCACCTTTGAATGTATTACCTTCCTTAATATGATTAAAGAATTGTTCTGTTCTAGTCATACCTTATATTTTTAGTAAAAATAGAGGTAATTTTTAGAATAAAAAACTATGAGGGTTTAAGCGTATTTCAAAACAATGCTCAAAGAGGTCCTTTTGTGGGAGCTTTTCCTTTATATTATACTAATCAAAGAAACAAATGATATTTCAAGAGGACTGTCAAGTAAAACAACAGGAATAAGTCTACGAACTCAAGAGCGTTGGATAGAGCGCTATATTTCAGTAGGTATAGAAGGTTTACTAACAGATAAGCCTAATTTAAAAAGGTCAAAAATAATTACAGATCAAATACATCAAGGGTTATCAGAACGAGTAAATTATAGCGAAAACTCTTTTTTAGGATATTGGGATGCAAAACAGTGGGTTTTATCTGAGTATGGAGTTGAAATAGCCTATCATTGGATCAGAGCTTATTTAATAAAACACTTTAAAACCAAGTTAAAGAGTCCTCGAAAGTCTCATTATAAGAAAGAACCCGAAGCTGAAGAAGCTTATTTAAAAGAGTTTTCAGCTCACAAACCAGAAGAGTATAAAATAATTGTTATTGATAATGCTGGTTTTGATTCAACTAAAAACATTGATATTCCTGATAATATTTACCTCTTAAGTATTCCTCCATATACACCAGAACTTAATCCATGTGAACAAGTTTGGCAGTATATTAAAAACAGATACAAAAATAAACGTTTTAAAAGATATGGAAGAACTTAAAAATTGGTTGCATAATTTCACCAACCAGATGACTACCGAACTTATAAAATCAATAACTAGTAATCATAATTATATCGACGCATTCAATGCGTCATTAAATAATTAAAATGGTAGTACACCATATTCAGCACGTCAACTTAACACACAAACTCAAAAAATGGATAGACCATACATTTTGGGGTGTATCAACGAAATATTTACAACAATATTTAAACTGGTATCAAAATAGAAAATTAAACATAGCAATGATAAGCTAAATGCATTTGTAGATAAAGTAAGTCAGAATATTACGGCTTATCAAAAATATCAAAATATTGCTATGCAGTATGAAAAATTAATACAATCCGATTTTAAACTAGAGCTTAATTTTGTTTATTTCACTAGTTGTCAATGAGATAACAAGTAAAAATAACTCATCTAATTTGATAACTATTTTCAGAGAAGTAAAAGATCTCAGGCGTGATTTACTGAAACTTCATAAACTAAATGACATCCTCTTAGATTGTCTTGTTTAGAATTACGATGTTATTATTCTAAGGCTGATGTTGCAGTCTTCTGATTATTTTAGTTTAATTTTTATCTATGTTTGTTACGAGTTGATAAATGTTTCCAATTGTCTATTGAAAACGATATTATATTTAGGGAAATTTCTCAAACCAAAATGTCCTATCTAAATCAATAGGTCTGCGTCTCTCCAATTTTTTCTATATGAAAGGTTGAAGTGTTCGCGCTTCTAAGTGTTACAGAACCAGAATTACCTGCTTTAATAATAGAAATGCTTACGACTGCGTTTTGAGGTAATTCTAATACTTCACGAATATGTAATGAGGATTTATGATGTAAACCTGCGTTCCTTGTATACCCTGTAGAAGCATAGGCACTAGCTTGGACACCGTTTACTGAAATATACATTTCTGGAGCAAGTCTGATACCATTTGGATTTATAAGAGAAGCATTTACAGTGATACGATAGCGTCCAGCTTCATTTATCGTTACACTATTGGAGGCAGTGTTTACAGAGTACAATGTAGTATTATCATTCCAATTTTGAGTGCCAAAAATAGGGAGGTTGATTGCATTGTCTTGATTGATGTTAGTAGTCGTGTCAGTATTGCTGTATTTTAATGATCTGCCAGAGGTTGAAATATTTAACCAAACGGGTGATACTTTAGTGTTAGAGTTGTACTGGAGTTTGCCGGCATCTGTATTGTAGATAATTAAACCATGAGCAGGATTTGTAATGGCATTCCTCTCAGCATTGGAAAGTCTTGGTAGGAGTAGACCTGAGTTAGATGAGTTTATCTCTAAAATCGCAGAGTCATCTGGGGTTGTCGTTCCAATACCAACTTGAGTGAAAGCGGTTTGAGTAAAACTCAGCCATAAAAACGTAAGTGTAAAAAAATGTTTCATTATAATGAGATTTTGGGATTACATTTATAACTAATAGTGTCAAATAATATAAAAAACAAATCTAATGTCAACGAAAAAAAAGTGTTTAGATCGTTACTCTTGAGTAATTTGCTTCTTAAAAAACTTAACAATCTAAATTATTGCGGAAATAAGGGAAATCGAATATAGTTAAAAATTCATACTTATTTGCTGTAATGATTAAATTTTTTTAATCAAAAAAAATGAGTTAGCAAAAAGAGTGTACACATGTAAGAAAATACGGGTTAATTTATATGTTTAATGAGGTGATAGAAGATGAATTTAAAGAAACAGCCATTGGATGTATGCAATAGAGCAAGGATTTTTAGATGTCTTTTAGTCGTTCAATGATTGGAGATGTTAATTCGAATAGCACAGTTGTAGCGCATTTATGTAGTACCATTTTCTATATGAAATTACCGTAAAAGAAAAAGATGATTTTTTTTATATAAATTAGAAAACGGAAGTATAGCCCTAGATACGGTTTCTTTTTCCATTGAAAGAGAAAAGGACGTGTTATTCAAGTAATTTCAAATATAAAATGGTATGAATGTATTATGGTGTCTGAGATATTATAAAAACAACAATACGACAAGTACGTTTTTAGTTGCTTATCGTATTATTTGTTTTATTTAGAACTACGATGTTATTATTCTAAGACTTATGTTGTAATTTTCTAATTAGTTTAATTTTCTCTATGTTACAAGTTGATAAATGTTTCCAATTGTCTATTGAAAACGATATTGTATTTAGGAAAATTTTATACTCTAAAAAGTGGAGTCTAAATCAATATGCTTGCGTATCGCTAATTTTTTCTATGTAAATATTTGAAGTATTCGCGCTTCTAAGTGTTACAGAAGCACCAGAACTACCTGCCACAACAGTAGAGACAGAAATTACATCATTCTGAGATACTTGTAATACTTCACTAATATGTAATGAGGATTTATTATGTGCATCTACGTTCCTTATATACCCTGTAGAAGCATAGGGGCTAGCTTGGACACCGTTTACTGAAATATACATTTCTGGAGCACGTCTGTTAGTATCTGGATTTAAAATAGAAGCATTTACAGTGATACGATAGCGTCCAGCTTCATTTATCGTTACACTATTGGAGGTAGTGTTTACAGTGTACAATGCAGTATTATCATTCCAATTTTGAGTACCAAAAATAGGGAGGTTGATTGCAGTGTCTTGATTGATGTCAGTAGTCGTGTCAGTGTTGCTGTATTTTAAAGACTTTCCAGAAGTTGAAGCACTCAGCCAAATGGGTGCGGCTTGAGTATTAGAATTGTACTGGAGTTCACTAGAATCTGTATTATAGATAATTAACCCATGAGCAGGATTTGTAATGGCGTTCCTCTCAGTATTAGTAAGTCTTGGTAGGAGCAAGCCTTGGGCAGATGAGCTTATCTCCAAAGCCGCAGAGGCATCTGGCGTGTCAGTGCCAATACCAATCTGTGCGAAAGCGGTTTGAGCAAAACTTAGCCATAAAAATGTAAGGGTAAAACAATGTTTCATTATAATTAGATTTGGTGATCATATATGTAACTAACGCGCCAAGTTATATAAAAAACAAATCGAATGTCAACGAAATAAATGTATTTAGATCGCTGTTATTGAGTTATTTGTTGTTTTAAAAAACTTAACAATCTAAATTATTGTGAATAAGGGACAACTAATATAGTTAAAAAATTATACTTATTACTGTAATAATTGTTTTTTTTATCAAAATTTCATAAAAATATGTGATAAAACATGTCTTTATAATGTTCTATAAGATAATTTTAAGGAAAGAGGGATCCAATGTGTTTAATAGAGGTTATGCATTTAAATGCTTAAGCACTCATTTATGTGAGGCCTTCATTTTATTAATTTATCCATAAAGGATTTATGCAAATGGTGATGTTCTGAGATGAAATGTTATGAAAACACTACAATAAGCGATTTTAGGCTTATTGTAGTGTTTGTCCTAGTTATCTAGTTTGTTCGTCGTTGCTTTGCGTTTTCGTTTGTCCTTATAAGACGAGTTTTCAATTTTTTATTACATTGTTTTACATTAGTGTCCTATAAAGATTTTTAAAAGCGGGATTTTCTTATATCGATATCCAGCTTTATTTATATCTTGATTTTTACTATAAAAATAGAATATGAACAAAAGTGCAAACTTTAGCGGGTATCCTATAATCAAACAACTTTTAAAGTTGATTAGTCCTTCAATAATTAATTAGATATCTAGTAAGCACAATAGTGACAGGTATTACAATGTTTTATTATAATTGTTTTTAGGGAAAATACATGCCAATAAAGGGTTAAGTATTGTTTAAAACAAGTAGAATGTTAGGGTGTAATTCTTATAAATTTAGATTACACAATAAATCGTACTGCAGTATAGGAGATATAAATGTATTGTCAAATCATAAAGAAGGTTTAATTCTATGAAAAAATACTCATACAGTACTTGTAAAACAAATTCTGTGAGTTTAATATGAATATATGTAACCTCTAAACTAAGATAATACGAATTAAAGACGTTTTTTATTTTTTACTCCTTATAGCTATGTAGTGAGATGGTTTTGACTTACTTTGTTTAGTTATCTGTGCTTTGTCATAAAGTAGAGCAAAAATGTTGTATCTGTCATAGTAATTGATTCTTTTTTGAGAACCTATTCAAGATAGAATAGAATCGTTGAATTGCTACAATTATATTTGTGCTTTATCGTATAATACTTATAAGCTATGAGATATAGATGTATTGTTTATAGGTCTTGGAATAATATTAACTCGTAAAATTTATGCGTTAAAATTAGATTTAACTTTTTGTTGGTGTAGCTCAAGAATTTTTAGAAAAAGCTATGCTATACTGGAGTTATATATATCTTTGCGGCATATGTTGAAAACAGACAAAGATAAATTGGTTGAAAAGGGTGAAATGCTGCCCTTGATGGAGGAGTTTTACACCATTCAAGGTGAAGGTTTTCATAAAGGAACTGCATCTTATTTTATTCGTGTTGGTGGTTGTGATGTTGGGTGCCCGTGGTGTGATGTTAAACAGAGTTGGGATCCTAGTATACATCCCTTAACCTCTGTAGAACAAATTGCATCTAAAGCCGCGAGATATTCCGATACAATTATTATTACTGGAGGAGAGCCATTGATTTATAATTTGACCCCTTTAACCAAGCTCTTAAAAGCGAAAGGTCTAAATACACATATAGAAACTTGTGGTGCTTATCCACTTTCGGGGACTTGGGATTGGATTTGTCTTTCGCCAAAGCGAGCAAAACTTCCTGTTGATGAGGTTTATGACAAGGCTAACGAATTGAAAATTATCATACATAATAAAGGTGATTTTAAATTTGCAGAATCGGAAGCAGAAAAAATCACTAATAAAAACTGTATTTTGTATTTACAGCCCGAATGGAGTAATCGTGAAAAAATGATGCATCAAATTGTAGATTATGTGATGAAAAATCCAAAGTGGAAAGTGTCTCTACAAACGCATAAATATTTAAATATACCATAAAAAAAGCCATGATATAAGTCATAGCTTTTTTATGTTTTGGAGTTCGTGTTTAGTTACTAAATGGTACAGCAACTCTTGTCGTTCCCCATCCTAAGTGCATAGTAACACCTTTTTTAGATGCGTTAAAGGCAATAGAGAATGCTTCTAAAGAACTTTCGTCTTTGGTTACAGGTACAGTAAGTCGAGCTATGTCATTAGCTTCATCATAAAAGTAAGATCCCCAAGCATTTATATCTTTACTGATAATTGCTGTCCACTCTTTTTCTCCAGGAATCATATAAAACGTGTATGTCCCAGCAGGTATTTTTGTGCTGCCTAGCATCATATCTTTGTATAGTGTTAACTCAGGAGCTTCATTGGCTCCAGTTCTCCAAACTTTTCCATTTGGAGCCAATTTGGAAAGTGTTCTTCCTTTTAGTTGCGGTCTACTGTAGATAATCTTTATGGCTTTTTCTGCTATTTTATAACTGCTTGGAAAAGCTGCAGCGTCCATTGGACTTTTGTCTAAATCTTTAAATTTTTGTGCGGTAATACTAAGCGAAAAGAGCATTAAAAAGGTTAAGGCTATTGTCTTGAAAGTTGAGTTTGTTTTCATGATTAATTATAATTGGTTTTTGATAAAAATATTAATTTTATGTTTACAGAGTCGAAAGGATATGTTAAACTTTACATCATTTTATGTAGTGTTGTTGTGCAAACTATATGTTTTATGATTTGTCTTGTGTGAACAATTCGGTAGAGAAGGGTGAGCAAAATTATAAATTAAAAAAAAATGAATTGTGATATTTTCAACGTTAAATAAATGGTGAGTGCTGAAATGCTTTTCAGAATAACTGGCATCAACCACAACTTCTAATTGTTAATTTAAAATGCTTATAGGGTGTGTTTTTGTTTCAAAATGAAACTAAATAGATGAACTAAATTATATTATGCAGTTCAAACTGGTGTATATGTTTTTAAATTGAAATATTTTCTTGAGTTTTACAATGTTAAAAATAGAGATTATGTGTGGAATAGTATGTGCATTTGATTTGAAACAAGAATCAGAAGTTTTAAGACCTCAATTATTGGAAATGGCAAAAAAAATACGTCACAGAGGTCCAGATTGGAGCGGAATTTATAGTGATGATAAAGCAATTTTAGCGCATGAGCGTTTAGCTATTGTAGATCCAGCATCAGGAAAACAGCCGTTATGTAATACGGCAAACACATTGGTTTTAGCTGCCAATGGCGAAATCTATAATCATAGAAGTATTAGGCAGCAACTTAAAGGTAAATACGAGTTTCAAACGCAAAGCGATTGCGAAGTGATTTTAGCCTTATATCAAGAAAAGGGAGGCGATTTTGTAGATGAGATTAATGGTATTTTTGGTTTTGCCTTGTACGATGTTGAAAGGGATGAATACTTTGTGGCTAGGGATCATATGGGAATCATACCGTTATATATGGGATGGGATGCGCATGGTACATTCTATGTTGCTTCAGAACTCAAAGCCTTAGAGGTCTATTGTACGCAAATAGAATTGTTTCCCCCAGGGCATTATTTGTCTAGTAAAGATGGAAAGTTTGTAAAATGGTACCAACGTGATTGGATGGCTTATGACGCCGTTAAAGATAATGAAACTGTAATTGACAACCTCCGTCAAGCATTGGAAGAGGCAGTTCATAGACAGTTGATGAGTGATGTGCCTTATGGCGTATTGCTATCAGGTGGATTAGATTCTTCTATAACTTCTGCTATTGCAAAAAAATACGCCCAACGCCGTATTGAAGCCGATGATCAAACCGAAGCATGGTGGCCTCAGTTACATAGTTTTTCGGTAGGATTAGAAGGATCTCCAGATTTGGCTGCCGCTCAAAAAGTAGCAGATCATATCGGAACGATTCACCATGAAATAAAATTTACAATTCAAGAGGGGTTAGATGCCATTAAAGATGTTATTTATAATTTGGAAACCTATGACATTACTACGGTGAGAGCTTCTACGCCAATGTATTTAATGGCAAGAGTCATTAAATCTATGGGAATTAAAATGGTTTTGAGTGGAGAGGGTGCGGATGAAATTTTTGGGGGTTACCTGTATTTTCATAAGGCGCCTAATGCAAAAGAATTCCACGAAGAAACGGTACGTAAATTAGATAAATTGCATATGTATGACTGTAATAGAGCTAACAAAAGTCTAGCGGCTTGGGGTATTGAAGGACGCGTACCTTTTTTAGATAAAGAATTTATGGATGTGGCGATGCGTATCAATCCAGAGGATAAAATGATAGATGGAGAGCGTATGGAAAAATGGGTAATACGCAAAGCATTTGAGGGGTATTTACCAAAGTGTGTGGCTTGGCGACAAAAAGAGCAATTTAGTGATGGTGTTGGTTATTCATGGATTGATACCCTGAAAGACGTTGTTGGGAGAGCGGTTAGTGATATGCAATTGGCTAACGCGAAATATAGATTCCCAATACAAACACCAAACACAAAAGAAGAGTATTATTACCGAACGATTTTCGCGTCACATTTTCCGAGTGATGCCGCTGCAAGATGCGTGCCTCAGGAGCCTAGTGTTGCTTGTAGTACCAAAATAGCATTAGAATGGGATGAATCTTTTAAGTATATGAATGAGCCAAGTGGAAGAGCTGTTTCTAAGGTTCATGATGATGCTTATGTGTCCTAGTTTGAATCTGTGTTGTTGGTTAAAAGACTTATCAGTGTGATAAGTCTTTTTTTTTTATTAAGCCAGTGTTTGCACTGTTTTTAAATAGACTTTTCTAGTCTCATTATATGAGATATATGTTGCTTGGACTTAGCATTTTTGTGAAATGACATTTTTTAAACTTTGTTAGGGTAACTCTAAAATTTAAAGCATGTTTTTTGAATTTCTTTATGTGGTTTTAGATAATTCTGAGTTGAAAATTTAGTGCGCAGAACTGTACTGCTTTTTGCCTTAACGTAGTGTGACAGCCATGTTTATTAGCAGGGCAAACGCATCTAAAAAAAGTTTAAAAACTTTAGAAAAAGAGCTATAAATCAGTTGTTTAAGTGTTGGTTATTTTGTGTATTATATTGATAATCAATATTTTAATACTTTTGAATACTACAGGTAAATTAACAACGATTTTTAGCAAGATAGATGACCCTAGACGTGATTTAACGAAACTTCACTAATTAAACGACATCCTTCTTATTGGAATAATATC
>JABSPM010000091.1 GCA_013215095.1 Flavobacteriaceae bacterium
ACGTCCACGAACTCGGTCAGTTGTTGTTTTTGTTAATAATAAGCGTAATTCTTTCTCGCTCTCTAAAACTGAAATTTGTATCTTTTTTGGCATTCTACAATATACAAAATATTACAGTAATATCAAACAAGAAATGGTATCAACTACCAACAACTGTCAATGAACAATTACAAATTATTAATTTACCAAATGCCTCAGCAGGTAATGATATAGCTGCAATAAAATATCAAAAGGTTGATGATAAAATACAAACAGGAGAAGACACATTATTGCAACGGGTAACATATGAAACATTACTTCATAGTATTAAAAGAGATGTATCAAGATATCTAAAAAACTCATTAGTGAAACTAGATAATTCCACAAGCGGTTTTTATAATTATGGAGCCCAACAAAATGCTTTTTATAAACCCAAAGCTCCTTATTATCTCAGTAAACGATTCATAACTATTGACAATCAGGTTATTACTGGTTTACAAATAGAATCGGACAACGAGGACACCCCTAATAAAAGAATGTTAGGAATAACCAATGAAGAAAATAGTTTACTAAAAAATTTAATATCTCAAAATAGTTTAGTGAATGCCAAAGTGTATTTCAATGATAATAGTTACAATAATGAAGAATACTATACTTCTCCAGAAGGAATTGAGTATAAGCAGTATAATCTATTTATTGTTGCAGAAGATATTGAAGGTACTTTAAAACTATTCAAGCCAGAGAATCCTTTCAAGGTTTTCCATATTAAGGGGCTTGTTTATGCTTCTAATGACTATGCAAAAGCAACTCCCGAGCGCTTTAATTCTTCAATTGGAAACGATTATATTTTACCATTAACAGAAACAGATTTAACAAACCTATAAGATATTATGGCAGAAACAATAATTCTTGCAAATGGACGAGCATATCAACGTAGCGCTTTTGGAGAGGTAAGATTTTACTCAAAAGGCTGGGTAATTGGTTTTGAGCTGAATGAGGTCTATTATACCAGTCTATATAGTAATAAAGGAACTGGAGCTTTTGCACATTTTATAAAGGCTGAAGAATATAGAAAATATAAAAATTTAGAAGGAAACAAAAGAAAAGAAGCTTTGAGTCCACATTATTTGTCACAAAGTACTATTTCACAATATTTAGCCATTCCTGGAGATACAATTAACATACAGGTAAGAAAAAGAACTACTGAGAATGATGGAACTTACAAATTATGCGCTGAAGTAAAAAGTTGGGAGTATTCTGGTGAAATCTATAACACAACACCATATTCTCCTGTCCTTTCTCCTCCTTCGGATGATACAGAAGTTACTAGTTCTGGTTTAGAAGATTGTTTATATGTTACTCCAGAAGGTCAACAGATTTATGATATGGCTAAAAGAAGAATTGGCAATTTTTCTGGAGACCTAGTATGGGATATGGACGTTGTTGAAGATGTAGTTGAAATATTATCAAAGTTAAAACCAGATGTTACGGGAGCTTTACAAAATCTGGGGATGATCAATCTTTATAATGAAGAAATATCACTGTGGAATCAGGAAGCTGATTTAGGGTATTACTATTACACTAATAATCAGTTAATTGCTTACAGAGATTATTTAATAGCATTTAATAAATGGTACGACGATAAAAGAGAACGTTTTCAAACTGAAAATAATGTAAGTGATTTATATTGGTTAGGTTTTTTCCTTGACGAAAAGATATTAACCACAATACCCTATCAGGATAAAATACGTGTTCTCGACAAATTCTTAACCGAAAATATCGATGAACGATATATTACTGACTTGTCTGGACCTTTAAGAGAGCCTGTAGTTTTAAAGTTATTTAGAACCATAAATGATAATGAAGCAAGTGATTTTTTAGAAGCTTTATTAGAAAGACCAAAAATTTACAAAGATGACGGTATAACTGTGTTGAAAAATCTAGATGTTTACGATACATCCATACGTTTACGAGCACTTTATAAAGCCATTGACGATAAGAGATTTACCATTTTTGGAAATGATAACAGAAAGAAATTCACAGAAATAATTACAGCATTATGGAAAAAATCTAAATACAGTTTCTATAGCTATAACCAACCTACAGACAATGACCAAAACTTAGATACTACAAGCTACTTTAATAATGAGGGATTACGCTATTTTATTGATGATGAGAATCCATATTGGTATATTCAAAATACAGATAAACAACACTTAGGGGAACCAGTAATAGAATTAGGTTACACAGGCACCTGGTATAATGAACAAAACCAAATCCAAAATATAGGGCCTATAACCTTTAATTACAATTGGAAGTACACATCGGGGTCCGATAATGATTTTGTTAACGAAATCATTACAATTCATCAAAGTAAGGATTATACACTAGTTTATGGCGATGTTGTTTTAAATGGATTGGAATTCGTAGAATCAAAGCATGAGCTCAAGTATCACGTTTATCAACCTATTAAATTTCTTCAGTATGATGAAGAAGGTAATCGTATGCTGTCTGTAGAAACCATACCAGCATTATCCTTTTTTTATGAGCAAGAATACCAAAAACTTAAAGAACTAGATGCTGCAATAGTATTTGCTGCTGAGTTGAGTTTAGAAGTGCTATTTTTTGCCATTTCTGGAGGTGCTAGTGCGTTGGCTCAAGTAAGGCACTTAAGACATGTCACTAAATTAGGTAGAGGAATTTCTGGTGTTGGAAATGCTGTAAAAGTATGGCGGGGAGCAGAAATTACTTTAGAAGCATTGTCATTTTCTACTGGAGTGATATCTTCAACCTTCAATTACTTAGCAAGTACAGCAGATGTTAATAGTCCTGAATATGAGAAATACAAAGACCTAAGAGCGTTTTTTGGTCTATTGGCTTTGACTTCAGGTGTGGGTGCAATTGGAGCAAGATCATTAGCCGTAAAAAAGGCAACCAAACTTGTAAATAAAATGGATGTTGATGGTGTAGTCTACAATATTGATCCTGAGCTGGAAACCATCATTAGAACTATTGGCAACTCTGATATATTTATTGACCAGATGCGGAGTTACCTAACATTTCTTCAAGATCAACATCAGCTAACGAATCTATTAAACAGGTTTAATAATTTAACAGAGCTCAAGAAAATAGCTTTCTATGAAGATTTTAACGACCTTAAGAATATTAACGCATGGACAGAAATTAGCAATTCTAATGAGGCTTTTGATAATTGGCTCGCACTTAAAAATGTTGATTCTCCAGATGCTAAAATAATAAGCGTAATTGTAAACCAACAGAGAACTGTAGGTCTTGTGCGTTACTTAGAAATTGATGTTTTTAAAGAACAATTTAGATTTTTATCTGATACCGAGAGAATCAGGTTAGTAGATAGAATAGGTGATATTAATGATACGGATTTTAACTTGATGGTCGAAACGCCAAATGCCATAAGATTTATTTCTAATAATTTATCCTATTATAATTATAATCCAAGAGTTATACTTACGTTAGAAGAATCTTTGGATGTTTTACGTAATATAAGAAATAACTACCTTCTCGGCGTACGTGCAAAAGTGACAGAATTGCATAACCTTAATGAAGTAGCTGACACATTTGAAACATATATACAAAATGGTAAAATTATATATTTAGATACGCCACCTTCAACATTAAAAAACATCAGGGATAGTTATATAAATCACTCTTTAATTCAAGCACGTTCTGCTGATGAAATTGAAAGATTTAAAAAAATGAATATAATGCCAACAGAATTCAAAATATATAATGATAATAATTTGTTATTGGTAGAGAACAGAACTTATTTATCTGTAACACCAGCCAATGCAGAAAGAATTATTGGTGTTGATGCAGCTACTGAGTTTAATATTCAACGCCCACCTATTTCCCAAACAACACCCAAAGAACATTTTAAATTTACAAAAAAAGCAACTGCAAATTCAGATGATAATACTCTTGCATATTCACAAAGACATAATGACACTGAGACATATATGATTTATGATACATTTGATAACTATATAAATTTTGCTAATGCTAACAAAATAGAAATTACATTTACTTCCCCGTTATACACTTGCAGAAGTTGTCGTCGTTTTATTTTAGGGACTATTAACTACTATGAAGAAGTTTTAAAACCACAGGGCTTTGAGCTTATTATAAAAATGAAGTCCTCAACAAGAGTTAAGGGAATGAAAGAAGGCGTAAAAGATTATAATTATTAATTATGGAAATACAATATTTAACAGAATTAGAAGCAAAACCAAAACGAAATGCACAAACTTCACCAGTAGAAGGGTATAGTGAAAGCGAAATTATACAATTAGAGCAAAGTTTTAATAATGGTAATACATTTCCTAGAGCTTACAGAGAATATTTGTTTTTAGCAGGTAAATTTTCGTGGATTCTAGAACAAGGCGAAGAATTGCCCGAATTAATGAGTTCTTTTAATTTTTATTTAGAACCTACAGGTATTGTGATGACTCGACCTTTTGTTCCTTTTGGTGTTACTGGACCTGGTCATGAAGGGTTTTATATATGTTATTTAGATGAAGGTGATGATCCTTCGGTACATATAGTATACATGGCGGATCCTTTTGAAAGAGAAGCAAGAGACTTACCCGAAATGGAATTAGTACATCAATCCTTTTCGTATTTTGTAAATAGCTGCGTGTCTTGGCAATCAAGCCCTGAAAATAAATTTCATAACCCTTAGTATGTACTTAATAGGTAATGATACATAAAGAAATACAATATTTACAAAAATTAGTTGATTATCCAGTGGGACGAGATAGTTTAGGAGAAATATCTTCGTTTCATCATAACGAACCTATTTCTATGGATGAAATTTTACAATTAGAAGCAACCTACAATAATGGCATGCCTTTTCCTTTAGCATTAAGAGAATTGTTATACTTGGCAGGCGAGGATTGTTATTGTTTAGAATATAATGCAGTTCCATTTGAAGAAGATGACAAAAGATCGGTGCAAACTTACATGCAAGAAACGATTAGACAATATGAAGTTCCTAATACAGCTTTAAATTCAACTACAAGACCATATTATATAATAGATTGTGTTTATGCTAGAAATTTCAGATTTGTATATTTAGATGCGGGAGAAGACCCAATGACATATGATATAGATGAAAGAGATGGTTCTATTATACCTAAAAATAGCACATTATCACAGTTAATAGACCATGTTATTAGGCATACCCATAAGTTGTTTTGATAAAGTATATAATGGAAATACAATATTTACAAAAGCTAATTGAGTATCCTGCTGGATTAGATGCATACGGAAACCTCTCTTTTGAGAACGAACCAAGTAGTATGGAAGAGATTTTAGAAATGGAAGCTTTATATAATAATGGAAATCAATTTCCAAAAGTTTTAAGAGAGCTATTATATTTAGCTGGTGAAGGTTGTTATTGTTTATCTTATAATGCTGTAGATCCAGACAATATTATATCGACCCAGACATATATGCAACAAAGTGTTCGAAGTTATGATGTTCCAAATACACCTTTAAGCTCATCAACAAGACCATTTTATATTATTGACACAGCTTATTTAGGTGATTTTAGGTTTGTGTATTTAGATGAAGGAGATGATCCAATTGTACACCATATAGATGAGAAAGATGGCTCAATAAGCACCTTTGGGCAAACATTATCACAACTAATAGAGCATGTGATTAGGCATACTCATAAGTTGTTTTGATAAGGCATATATGGAAATACAATATTTACAAAAATTAATTGAATATCCTTCTGGATTAGATGCTTATGGAAATCTATCTTTTGAGAACAAACCTAGCACTATGGAGGAGATTTTACAGTTAGAGTCAACTTACAATAACGGGAACTTATTTCCGAAGGTATTACGAGAGTTATTATTTTTAGCAGGTAATTCTTGTTATTGTTTAGAATATAATATGGTTGATCCAGATGGCAATATAGCAATACAAAATTTTATGCAAGAGTTCGTAAGAAATTATGAAAAGCAGTCAAAAATATCCTTTAGAAAAGTTGATCATTCCCCCAAAATTAGGACAGTAAGTTAAGTTCAAAAAAAAATCTTAATTTTACTATTATGACACGAAGAAAATTCACATCAAAATTTAAGACAAAAGTTGTCTTAGAAGCATTAAAAGAACAATCTACAACCAAA
>JABSPM010000092.1 GCA_013215095.1 Flavobacteriaceae bacterium
ATATAAATCTTTAGACGAATTAGAAGCAAAGCTAATACAGCTAATTAAAAACACAAATAAACATAAAGTTAAAAGCATTACTTCTTATCAGTATCTAGTAAATGCTTATTGCGGTATTTTTAATTAAGAAGTGGTATAACCATTCCTCTTCAGGGCGCATTAAAGCACAAAGATTCTATGTCTAATAGATGGATGTCTTTGCAGACAGGAGAGGTTCAAGTGATGTCGGCGGGTCGTGGTATTGTTCATTCAGAAATGAACAATTCTGTAACCGAAGATTTGAACTTATTTCAAATTTGGATTACTCCCAATATGATTAATATAGAGCCGCATTATAATCAAAAGAAGTTTTCTGCATTGGATAGAAAAAATGTACTACAATACTTAGTCTCCAACAAAGCTAAACCTATTACAAATACTTTAACAATACAACAAGATGCGCGAATCAGCAGAATCGATTTAGACCAAAACCGAAGCTTCAAGTACACTACACAGTCTATAAATCACGGTGTTTATGTGTTGCTAATTGATGGCGAAGCTAAACTAGCAGGTCAAAAACTATTGAAGCGCGATGCCTTAGGTATTGAGCAAGCTATTGATTTTGAAATAGATGCAACTAAAAACAGCGCATTATTGTTTATCGAAGTTCCTATGCAATAGTATAAAAATTAGCGTAAATATAATACCACTTGTCGAACGGCTATTTTTATGAAAAAAAACCGATATTTGTCCTTATATTAACTAAAAAAAGAGAATTATGGGGATGAATAAAAATACTGTTTTAGCACGAGCAACATGGATAATGATAATTGTAGGTTTATGCTTAATAGCACTAGGAGCCTTTAGGTACGATCAAATTGCTGGATATGGTTTTGCCGCTGTTGGTGGTGGTTTTTTCTGTATTGCTTGGGTATTTAATGCACTAAAAGGAAGAGTTTAGGCATCTATATAGTTTTAATTCGACAATAATTTAATATTTAATTACAACGACAAATATGAGCGACGATAAGAAGATAATTTTCTCAATGTCTGGTGTTACGAAGACTTTTCAGAGTGCGAATACTCCAGTTTTAAAAAATATTTACCTAAGTTTTTTCTATGGGGCTAAGATTGGTATTCTTGGACTTAATGGCTCTGGTAAGTCTACTTTGTTAAAAATTATAGCAGGTGTAGACAAAAATTATCAAGGTGATATAGTCTTTTCTCAAGGATATACAGTTGGCTATCTTGAGCAAGAACCAAAGCTTGATGAGGAAAAAACAGTTTTAGAAGTTGTAAAGGAAGGTGCTGCAGAAACAGTTGCTATTCTTGAAGAATACAATAATATAAATGATATGTTTGGCTTAGAAGAGGTCTATAGTAATCCTGATAAGATGGAGAAACTCATGAACCGTCAAGCTGAACTTCAAGATCAAATAGACGCTTCAAATGCATGGGAGCTAGATACTAAACTAGAAATAGCCATGGATGCCTTGCGTACTCCAGATGGCGACAAAAAGATTGGTGTACTATCTGGTGGAGAGCGTCGTCGTGTTGCTTTATGCCGCCTATTATTGCAAGAGCCAGATGTTCTATTATTAGATGAACCTACCAACCATTTGGATGCAGAATCTGTTCATTGGTTAGAACATCATTTAGCACAATATAAAGGAACTGTAATCGCTGTAACGCATGATAGATATTTCTTGGATAATGTAGCTGGATGGATTTTAGAGCTCGATAGAGGAGAGGGGATTCCTTGGAAAGGAAATTATTCGTCTTGGTTAGATCAAAAATCTAAGCGTATGGCACAAGAAAGTAAGACTGCTTCTAAGCGACAAAAAACATTAGAGCGCGAGTTAGAGTGGGTGCGTCAAGGTGCAAAAGGTCGACAAACAAAACAAAAAGCACGCTTGAAAAACTATGATAAGTTAATGAGCCAAGACCAAAAGCAGCTCGATGAAAAATTAGAAATCTACATTCCAAATGGACCGCGATTAGGGACAAACGTCATTGAAGCTAATGGTGTAAGCAAAGGTTATGATGATAAGCTCTTATATGAAGATTTGAGTTTTAATCTGCCACAAGCTGGAATTGTTGGTGTGATTGGTCCAAATGGCGCAGGTAAAACAACCATCTTTAGAATGATTATGGGAGAAGAAACTCCAGATAAAGGGGCATTCAAAGTCGGAGACACTGCGAAGATTGCTTATGTAGATCAAAGTCATGCAAATATAGACCCTAATAAAACCATTTGGCAAAACTTTAGTGATGAGCAAGAATTAGTGATGATGGGAGGAAAGCAGGTGAATTCTAGAGCCTATTTAAGTCGTTTTAATTTCTCTGGTAGTGAGCAAAACAAGAAAGTAAGTCTATTGTCTGGTGGAGAGCGTAACCGTTTGCATTTGGCAATGACTCTGAAAGAAGAAGGTAACGTGTTACTATTAGATGAACCAACCAATGATTTGGACGTAAATACACTTCGAGCTCTTGAAGAAGGTTTGGATAATTTTGCAGGATGTGCAGTGGTTATAAGTCATGATAGATGGTTTTTAGATAGAATTTGTACACATATCCTAGCATTTGAAGGTGATTCTCAAGTTTATTTCTTTGAAGGTAGCTTTAGCGATTACGAAGCCAATAAAAAGAAGCGTCTTGGCGGAGATTTGATGCCAAAACGAATTAAATATAAAAAACTAATTCGATAATCCATATAAAAAATATAAAGCCTGTTAATTGCAGGCTTTATATTTAATTTTAGCTATATTGATGACCTTCATTATGATCGTTTGTATGCGATACCGTATCATTGACTAAATTTACTCTTTCACTAAGTTTTTTGTTTTCGGCTTTCAATTTATAAAACTTTATAATGCCTAGTACCAAAAGAACTAAAAAGAATAAGATACATGCAAATAATATGCTCACAATATCTATTTGTTCTATAAAATGAATTAAGTTTATTTTTTGTAATACTAAATTTATAGTTGTCATGCTATGGTTCGATTTAAAGTTATAAGGGGTTCAAATATAATTTTTTTTGATTAAAAAATAGTTTTTTTTTAATCTGATGACATTATAAATGAATAATTTAAGACATAATTACAACAAAAACATTTATTAAAACTCCATGCTATAAGACATAAATAGTATCATTAAAAGG
Organism: Flavobacteriaceae bacterium; assembly: GCA_013215095.1. Lineage (GTDB taxonomy): Bacteria > Bacteroidota > Bacteroidia > Flavobacteriales > Flavobacteriaceae > DT-34. Next base: position 3,143 of record JABSPM010000092.1, read on the forward strand.
AATGCTTTTCGTATAAATTATTTTATTCGCCTAAAATTTTAAACACTCAAAACCAAAAAATAATAAAACCCATAGCTTTACTACGCTATGGGTTTTATTATTAATAAACTATGATTTTCTGTTTTAGTTATTTACAACTAATTTTTTAACAACACTAATACCACTAGCATTTGAAACTTTCACAAAATAAGTTCCCGAAGCATAGTTTTTTGTGTTAACCTTTACAGCATTTACATTTTCTAATTCTCCTGTATTATACACTTGTTTTCCTAAAAGATCTACTACAGAAACAGTTACCGTATCGGCACTTAACAACTTAATAGTTGTATTACCGTTAGTAGGATTCGGGTAAAGGCTAAATGAGTTTTTATTAAATTCACCTACAGATAAATTACCTATACTTACATTTTCTTGGTATGGTCTGTAATTATATTTAGTAGCCGTAACCATTAAATCATCTGTAGATGTAATAGCTCCTGCTGTAAAGCTTACGTCAACTGTTTGACCTGTAACAATACCTGTTCCTAAGACTACTCCATTTTGAGTTACTGCAACTAGAGTCCCATCCGTATCACAATTTACGACTAAGTTACTAATACCTTCATCTTCTTGAGTAGAATGATTTACTGTTAGATCTAAAGGGTTTGCGATTCGTATTGGTGTAGATGGATCTCCAAAAAACACCCAAGTGTCCATAATTTCTTGTCCTGTGTTAGCTGAAGGGTAATTATCTAAACAACTCAATTGAGAATTATAAAACACACCTCCTATAGTATATTTTTTATTATTGGCATAAGCTTCTGTAAGTATTTCAACCATTTCGTCTTGAGTTTCCATAGGAGGTGCCCAAGCCATTAAAATAGAGGATCCAGTCGCTGTAATTGCACCTGTTGGTCCTGTTCCATTTGAGGCTCTCAACCAGTCTTCAGAAATACATGTCCCTGATGTAAATGATCCATTATTACATGCTACAGATATAACAACAGGATATTTTCCATTATTATTTGTCGCATTAATATCTGTGCCTCCAAAGTTTCCAGATATACATGTTCCTTGATCGCCATGACCTGTATAGAAAAACAAACTAGCACCTTCTTCTAATTTAGGTGTAATGATAGTTGGATTTGGGTTACCATCAGCATCATCTCCACCCTGAGAGCCATCGTAAAATTCGAAATAATTATTAAAACCATAGGCTTTTAACTTCGTACCTAAGTTTCTCGAATGCTCCCAATCAGCCTCTCCATCATCGCCATTTCCAGCGCCTTCGTTAGATGCTAATCCAATCCCGTTTTTATAATATTCAGATGCCAAAGGTGTTTTTTCGTACTCTAAAATTCTATTTACCTGAACCGTTATATCATCGCTACTTTCACCAGACAAACGTCCTATCAAAAGCTCTGGATATTTATCATTTCCAGTTAAATACGTATATGCGGTATCTGACCAGTTTGTCTCTCCTGTGCTAGCAGTACCAAAATTATAAGACTTAACGTCAGAGTGGTCACCAACAAGTAAAACAAATACTAAATTAGGATCAGCTGCGTATGCATTTGAGACGTAGCTTGCTAAGCTACTTTGATCATTTCCTATAGATGAAACATTGACAACCGTGGTTCTTAAACCTCTCTGAATTTTCCAATCCACTAAAGGTTGAATTTCATCGGCATACTCATCTTTGGTAATAATTAACATATTACCAATCTCTTCTATAGGTGTATAGCGATGTAAATTATTATAATATTCTGCATTTAAAAAATGTTTATCATAAACCTTATGATACGTTTTATTTTTTAGTGTAGAAGTTAACTCCAATTCATTTGCACCAATTTCATTTGAATTGATATGTACTGTGGCATTTAAATTATGATAAATACGCAATGTTTTTGTAACTGGATTATATTGATAAGGACTAACGGTAATGACAGCACCTCTATAATCTCTCAAGATATAAGGTGTATTTAATGTTACAATATTTTCTGGATAAAACTTATTCTCTGAGTATTCGGCTCCAAAAGTATAGGGAATGTCACTAGGTTTTACATTTCTTTTTAAGTTACCTTTTGACGGTGCTATTAATATATCTTGTAGCTCAACATAATGCGTTTCATCATAACTAATAGATGCCTTTCCTTTATTAGGAATAATAACAGACTGCACTACTTTAGGCAAATCTGGAGCCCCAGCTTTTAAAATTGGTGTTGCTTCGTTATCATTAATTAAAGTATATTCTTGTCCATTAATATGAATGGTCTCAAACATAAAATCATCATGCGTATAGGATACATTAATGTGGCTATTTGTTTGGTTCAGCAAACCAAATCTAGATTCATTTTGCGCTTGAGATAATGAGAACATCACAAGCAACACCATAAGGATACATTTTTTTTTCATTATTTTGTATGTTGGTTAAATTCAATGTGTTAATATATAAAATACAATCAATAGTCTTTTGATAAATCTTTACTATTTTAATATAAAATTATTAAATATCCGTAATTAATCATAATTTTATATATTTACGTGATTATAAATAATTTACGATATGAATATTTTTACTTTTAGCGCACATTTTGGGGATGAAAATGCTTGTAGGCAACATTTTAAGAAAGAACGTGATAAGATAGGCGTGGTTTGTCAGCATTGTGGCAGTAAAAGTCATTATTGGATAAAGAGTCGTTGGAGTTATGAGTGTAAATCTTGTCGTAGTCGTACATCTCTTCGTAGCGGTACGATAATGCAGGGCTCTAATCTATCATTTTTAATATGGTACCGTGCGATGTTCTTGATGAGTGCTACAAAGAAAGGATTTTCAGCCAAAGAGATGCAACGTCAACTCGGGTTAAAGCGCTATGAACCAGTATGGGCCTTAGTACATAAACTACGTAAA
>JABSPM010000093.1 GCA_013215095.1 Flavobacteriaceae bacterium
CGTGTTGTTGCTTTGAGTAAAGACGATAAAGAAAAAGGCATTTATCACAGTATTGAATCTTTAGAGCTACAGGGGCGTACTATGTGGGTTTATCTAAAACAGTACAACAACCCTGTACTGATAGCTAAGCAAGTCTTCAAAAACGGGGATGGTAGTACAGGTACGCTTTATCTAGCGACAAGTGATATGAACTTAGATTATTCAAGCCTCACTGCAATCTATGAAAAACGATGGAAAGTAGAAGAGTTCTTTCGCTCAATAAAAAACAACGCCGCTTTTGCAAAAGCACCTACAAAAACTATCAAAACCCAACAAGCTCACTTTACCGCATCTATGATTGCATTTATTAAACTTGAGCGACTGAAATTAAGAAATAGTAAAAATCACTACGCAATGAAAAGTGAAATTTGGCTCGCAGCAACAAAAGCTGCTTGGAAACAGCTGGATAAGTTATCAACACCAAATATCAATTCTAACAAAATCGCTGCGTAACATCAGTTATTAATAACGGTAATAAAGAAAACACTCAAAGAAACATTCGTTTTCTAATTTTATTAACCTAGTGCAGAAACACTTGTTTACCTACGTTAAATTTACCGATTTCTTTAACGATATGAAGAATTTCACTAAAAAGTATCTCAAAGAAGCAAATATGCGGAAATTGGGTCGACAATCTTAAATGGAGTTTACTTATATAAAGAGGGGCTTACTTTTTTAAAGTAGAAAACAATAATGATTTTACTGGGCTAAACACAACATAAAATTCGTTTTTACGTTTTATCTAATAACAATAATTTTTAATCTATTTGACACTAAACCATCATCAAAATACTGATTAACAAAAGTGTAAACAAAAAGATTAAGGTTCAGAGCACTAATTTAAGTCACTTTGTTAATATTTATTGATGGTTTTGTGAGAATTTTACATTCTTGTTTATTGGTTTTTAACCGAATTTTTTGTACTATTGTCGATATTTTAAACTAAAACATATAATAATATGATATTAAACTGTGTTGTTGTAGATGACTCTGCTATACAAAGATTATCTATTGTCAAGCTCATAGACAACCATACAGCTCTTAACTTGATTGCAGAATACAGTAGTGCTTTGGAAACTAAAAGCGGTCTTAATACACACAAAGTAGATTTAATTTTTTTAGATATTGAAATGCCCGTTCTTAATGGGTTTGAACTGCTTGATGTCTTAAACAACAAGCCTCAAATTATTTTTGTTACTGGAAAAACGGAGTATGCATTTAAGGCATTTAATTACGATGCTACCGATTACCTACAGAAACCTATTACCCGAGAACGTTTTAACACCGCGGTTGAGAAAGCCTTAGAGCAACATAAACTTAAAGTTGACTTTAAAGAGAGTGATGGTGAGCATATCTTTGTAAAGAGTAATCTCAAAAAGCGTAAAGTATACATCAAAGATATTAAATGGATTGAAGCACTGGGAGATTATGTAAAAGTGGTTACTGACGAAAATAGCTTGGTGGTTCTATCTACAATGAAAGCTTTTGAAGCAGAATTGCCAGAAGGAAAATTTTTAAGAATACATAAATCCTATATTGTAAACTTAGATAAAATTGACCGCTTTAACAGTAAAAATGTTGAAGTAGGAACTTACAAAATCCCACTAAGTAGAAACAAAAAAACACAATTAGTAGATGCTTTAAATAATATCTAATAATTATCGACATTAATAACGACCTTAATTGGTCGAAAATCCTTTACACTAGAGAAGCTATTTTTTATTTTAATAATAGCGTCTTTAGTTTTTTTCAATGATTGCTCTTGTGGTATCTTTACTAAAATGTTTTTATGATATTGATTGCGAATTCTTGCAACTGGCGGAAATTCTGGTCCAAGCACATTTGCTTTAAACATATTTCTTAAAGCTATCGTAAACCAATCTGCACCTGTTTCTATTTTATTATAATCGCTATGCCTTAAAGTAATTTTTATGATTCTAAAAATTGGAGGATACTTGTAATTATAACGTTCTTCTAATTGCTCAAAAAACATGCCTGAATAGTCGTTACTTGAAACCTGTTGTAATATCTTATGAAAAGGATTAAAAGATTGTATCAAAACTTTGCCTCGTTCCTTAGTTCGACCAGCGCGCCCTGAAACTTGTTGCATCAATTGAAAGCTACGCTCATGCGCTCTAAAATCTGGAAAATTGAGCATATTATCAGCATTCATAATACCAACGAGTTTAACATTTCTAAAATCCAAACCTTTGGTTACCATCTGAGTACCTATAAGTATATCTACTTCATGCTGCTCAAAGTTGGCAATAATACGATCATAACTATACTTTCCTCTTGTGGTATCTAAATCCATTCTTGCAACTTTGGCTTCTGGGAACAATACTTGGACTTCAGCTTCTATTTGCTGAGTTCCTAAGCCTTTAGTGTCCATATCTGGACTTCCGCAAGCCAAGCATTTTTGGAGCATGGCAATTTGATGACTGCAATAATGACAACGCAACTGATTTCTATATTGATGGTAAGTTAAACTCACGTCACAATTTGGACATTGCGGAGAATGCCCGCAAGTATTACATTCCAAAATTGGTGCAAAACCTCGTCTGTTCTGAAATAAAATAATCTGAGAATCATTTTCTAACGCCTGGGACATCTCCATAAGCATACGATCACTAAAATGTCCTTTCATGCACTTACGCTTATATTTATCCTTAAGATCAACCAATTCAATTTCTGGCATTAACACATCATTAAAACGCCTTTTGAGTGCTACAAATCCATACTTCTTTTCTTTAATGGCATTAAAATAACTTTCTAAACTTGGGGTGGCGGAACCAAGGAGTGTTTTTGTTTTAAAACTATTCGCTAAAACTATAGCCGTGTCTCTGGCATGATAGCGTGGTGCAGGATCAAATTGCTTATAAGATTGTTCATGTTCTTCATCTATAATTATTAATCCCAAATCTTTAAATGGCAATAACACAGCAGATCTCGCGCCTAGAACTACCCTTGCTTTTTCTGAGTTTTGCAACACATAATTCCAAACCTCAACACGTTCATTTGATGAATATCTAGAATGATAAACTGCTATTTGATTTCCAAAGTAACCGCTTAAACGCTGCACTAGTTGTGTGGTTAAGGCTATTTCTGGAACAAGAAACAACACTTGTTTTCCTTGTGCTATAACATCAGTAATCAACTTTACATAAATTTCTGTCTTACCCGATGAGGTCACACCATGTAATAGGGTTACATTTTTAGTTTTGAAATTTTCATAAATCTCGTCTAAGGCCTTTTCTTGATATGTATTAAGCACTTTATCCTTTAAAGTCGCCGTATCGAAAGACACTCTATCTGTTTGTAAATGGTATACTTCAAAAAAACCTTTAGCTTCTAAACTTTTTATTTGCGCCACAGTACCCTTAGTCGATTTCTGTAAATCTGACACTTTAATAGGCTTAGATGACGCTGCATTTAAAGCAAAAAACCCCAGTACGATTTGCCTTTGTTTTGGTGCTCTAACAAGGCTTTCTAAAAACTCTTGTAAGGCTGTTTCTTTTTCATATTGGGCATTAATCTTTACATACTTAATAAGCTTTGGTTTGTACTTCTCATAGATTTCTTCTTCAATTTTTATCGCTTTTTTTTCTAACAAACGCTTGATTACTGGAAGTGTATTTTTTTTATCTAGGATTTTACTGAGATCCTGAACGCTTAAACTCGATTGGTGTTGTAAGGCATCATACACCAAAAACTCATCATCTCTTAAGCTATCTTCATCAATATTTGCAAGCGTATTACGTAAAATATTGGTTTCACTCTCCAACAAAAATGCACTAGGCAAAGCTGCTCTTATCACATCTCCTAATGTACACATATAATAGTTAGCTATCCACTTCCAAAATTCGAGTTGCTTTATGGTTACTATAGGTGTGTCATCTAAAATTTGATGAATCTCTTTTGCCTCATAGATTACTGGTGGATTTTGATGCTTATCAAATACTAAGGCAGTATATACCTTACTTTTACCAAAAGGTACAGCAACACGCATACCTATCTCTAAAAATTCAAATTCAGCTGGGGTTATAGCATAGGTAAAATTACGCTCTAAAGGAATTGGCAGAATAACATCTATAAAACAGTTCATCTCTGCCAAAATTAATTTGTTTTCACAAAAAACACCTCTAAAACTGTATTTTTTTTAAACATCAGATCGTTCATTAACCTCATTTTGTTAAGACCTATCCTCAAAATAAATATAAGCTCGTTTTTATGTTCCAAAAGAAGAAAATTAAACTAATGATTTCTTTACATAGTTATCAAAGGAAAAACACCTGTGAGAACTTACATAAAACCATGTTAATCGCGACGTGCATGTTACTATTTCTAGCAAGACTTTATTTATCATTATCAAAACCAAATTGTACAAAACTAGTAATAATAAATACTCCTTGTTTAATGGTCTAAATTTTTCGTTTTAATTGATTTAGTGAAGCATTCAATTCATATCCCAGCAATAAAATATTGGAGTTAAGCCATAAATAAAGTAGCATAATTAATAAGGCTCCAATAGAACCATAAAGCTCATTATATTTAGAAAAATTCTCAATATAAAGTCCAAACAAATAAGACGAACAAATAATCAATAAGGTCGTAAACAAAGCACCTATTGAAAAAAATCGGGATTGTCGTCCTTCTTTGGTTCCAAAAAAATATAAGGTTGATGTACCGATATATATCATTATAGTAGCAAACAGATACTTAGCTAAGTTTAACCAAACGATTCCAGATTGTGAAGTTTCAATAGATTTCCCCAATAGACTTTCATACAAAGGTGTGATTACATAAATTTGAGTATACCCCAAAACACCAACCGTAACAACCACTAAAACTGCTAAAATTAGCGCCACACCAAAAGCATATAAATATTGCTTAAATACGCTTCTACTTAATTGCTGATGATAAGAATGTTCAAATCCTGAGAAAATGGCATTAACACCATTTGCCATTAAAAACATAGACAACAAAGATACGGTAGATAGCAGACTACCATGCTGACCTTCATTAATATTTTCAAAAATATTGGTTTCAAAAAATCCAGAAGTCTGCGGCGGTAAAAATGTATTTAAAAAATCTAAAAAATCCGTTTGGAATCCCTCTATTGGGATATAAGGTATAATAATAATTACAAACAGTAAAAATGGAAATATGGCTGTAAAAAAACTAAAAGTAATAGCACTTGCTCTTGTGGCTAATGCACCTTCCACAATTCCAACAATATACATTTCTAGAAGATCATATAAAGACAACTTATCAAAACCAGGTAGATGTATTTGTTTAAGAAAACGTACTACGAGATTCAGTATTGGAATTTTTTCTAAGCGTTCTTCTATAGCCTTACTCATGTGTTATACCGCTTTTAAACTCAAATCCATATTATATACAGAATGGGTTAGTGCGCCACTAGAGATATAATCTACACCACATTCTGCATAATGCCTCAAGGTACTTTCGTTAATGCCACCAGAGGATTCAGTTAAACATTGATTTCCTATCATTGCCACCGCTTTGCGTGTATCTTCATAATTAAAATTATCAATTAAAATACGGTAAACGCCCTCACTTTTCAGGATCTCTTCAATCTCACCGAGATCTCTTGCTTCAACAATAATTTTTAAATCTTTATTAGTTGTTTTAAGATACTGTTTCGTCTTATCTATAGCTTTGGTTAAGCCTCCTGCAAAATCGATATGATTATCTTTTAACATAATCATATCATACAACGCAAAACGATGATTCTCTCCTCCCCCAATTTTTACGGCCCATTTTTCTAAAGCCCTAATCCCTGGTGTTGTTTTTCTTGTGTCTAATATTTTGGTTCCTGTTCCTTCCAACATATCAACAAACTGACGGGTCTTGGTAGCAATTGCACTCATACGTTGCATCGCATTAAGGACTAAACGTTCGGCTTTTAAAATGGATTGCGAAGCACCTTCAACATAAAATACGATATCTCCATATTTTACATTTTGTCCATCTTCTATAAATGTATCAACTTTCATATTGCTATCAACATAAGTGAACACTTGCTTAGCAAAGTCCACGCCTGCAATAACCCCTTCATCCTTAACTAATAATTTTGCTTTTCCTTCTGCCAAAGCAGGAATACAAGCTAATGAACTATGATCTCCATCTCCAACATCTTCTCTAATGGCGTTCTTAATTATAAGATGTATTTCCTTTTGAAATTGTGTTTTACTTATCATAAAAATAACTTTGTTGCTAAAATAAGAATTGCTTGAAAATAAATTTAAAAATTTTACATTTGATTTATGCAAATAAAACTACTAGCTATTGGAAAAACAGACCATAAGCAACTACAACAGCTTATGGATGATTATCAAAAACGTTTGGGACATTATATCAAATTTTGTTTGGAAATTATACCAGATATTAAAAATGTCAAAAACCTATCGGAAGCGCAACAGAAGCAAAAAGAAGGTGAACTTATTCTAAATAAAGTCTCTACATCTGACGCCCTAATTCTATTGGATGAAAATGGAAAACAACTAGATTCTGTAGATTTTTCGCAATACCTTCAAAAACATATGAATTCTGGAATTAAGCAGCTCGTTTTTGTAATTGGTGGCCCTTATGGGTTTTCTAAAGACGTTTATGACAAAGCACAAGGCAAACTCTCGCTATCAAAAATGACATTTTCGCATCAAATGGTGCGTTTGTTTTTTATTGAACAGCTTTATAGAGGATTTACTATTTTACGCAATGAGCCTTATCATCATAGATAAATAGATAATTTTACCCCAACGTATGCTTTAAAACTTTAATACGAGACACTCATCCAGAACTACACTGCTGTAAGTCTCAAAAGAGCTCGCGTTTGTTCTGGCTCGATAAACATCTCAAATAAGATAACTTATCGGATATCCTTTTCAAAATATCACACTATAATTTCACCTAATACTATATGCCATTTAAACACGCTCAAATATCCAAATTCCATACAGCATCTACAGTTGAAATATTGACTTGTGAACCATGTATTATTTAGGTTTACTGGATCAAAAACCTGATTTTTTTTATATCAGATAAAACCCCTAAATCAGTACTACAAATACGATTGCTTATTTCTAAATAAGTCCTACAAAAACGTACTTTACGGTCTTTAACAAAATAACTAGTGCTGTTGAAACGTGGTATGTTTGCGCTTCTCCAATTGTTTTTCTAAATCTTTGATGGTATGCTTTACAGCATCTTCGTAATTTGCTTCATTTGAGGTTGCAAATATTCTTGGTCCAGGAGCGCTCAATTCCATTTTACAAATTTTACCTTTGGTCTTTGCATTATGTTCAACTTCAAAATGTACTTCTGCACCAATAATCCAATCATACTTTTTAGCTAGTTTATTTAATTTTGCAGTCACATATTCGTTCATTGCTTCACTTGTGCTCATGCGCACATATTGAATGTTTATTGTCATAGTCTTTGTGTTAATTGTTAAACTTATATCTCAAATTTATATCGGTCCTTTTAGTTTTACTCAAAAATTATGTCATATGGTGTATTTGACCAATTTTTATAATAAGGTCTATTAATTCTTTCTATGCTATTTCGTTTTAACTTTAAGGTTGGTGTCGTTAATCCATTTTCGATGTTCCAATCTTCTTTCATTATAACAACCTTTGCAATATGTTCATATGTTTCGAACAAAGGTTTCATCTTATTTAAGCTCTCTTCTATACTGAGTATTAACATGTCTCTTGCCTTCATTTTCCCTTGCTCTGACAATATTATTAAAGCAATAGGTGCAGGCGCACCTGAACCAACCACACAGACCCGCTTTATATCAATATTTTTAAGTAACTCTAACTCTAAAGATTCAGGAAAAATGTACTTCCCTTTATCGGTTTTAAACTGGTCTTTAATACGTCCTATAATGGTTAAATACCCTTCAGAATCATACTCCCCAATGTCGCCCGTCTTGAAGTATCCATCCTCCGTAAAAGCACTTGCAGTCATTTCTGGATCTTTATAATACCCTTTCATTAAACATGTGTTTTTCACCAAAATTTCGCCTTCTGGAGATAGTTTAACTTGGACATTATCCAATGGCTTCCCTACAGTGCCTATCTTATGATTATCGGGCAAATTAAAATGTGAAATACAACAATCTTCTGTTGTACCATAACCTTGAAAAATATCTATTCCTAGTTTACGGTACCAATTTGTTAGACTTATTGGCATTGGTGCTGTTGCCGTAAAAATAAAAAATGTAGAATTTAAACCTAATTTTGCTTTTATTTTCCGTCTAAAAACCTCTTTTAAAAATGGAATATTTAATAAGATATTCAATTTAATTTGCGACATATTCTCTAATATATGATCTTGTAATTTCATCCATACCATAGGCACCGAAAGTAATACTTTAGGTTGACAGTGCACTATATCATTGACAAATGTCTCTTTAGAGGTTATAAAAAAGATTTTAGCCCCAACTACAACTGCTGCACTAGCTATCAACCTTTCTGCCAAATTTGCTAATGGTAAATAAGAAAAAAGATGTAAGTTATTAGGTAACTTAATTGCGTTAATTGTGATATCAATACTCGTCATAAGATTACCAAATGTATGCATTACACCTTTCGGCTCTCCTGTTGTACCAGAAGTATATACGATTGTCATTACATCTTCTGGTTGCCATTGATGTATTTCTTTTAAGGGCATTGCAGACGCTACAATATCACCCCAAAGCACTCCATGTGAATCGCCATATACATCAATACTTATAACGTCTATATTTCTCACTCCTGATATTTGGTATTCAAAATCATCAAGTTTTCCAACAATAACAACTTTAGAATCGCTATGTACTAAAACTTGATGAATCGTGTGTGGATTCAAAGACGCATAAATAGGAACAGAGACATAACCTGCCATCATTATCGCTAAATCTGCAATGAGCCAATGTGCACAATTTTTCGATAGTATGGCAATATGACTACCTTTTGGAAGATCATAACTTTGTAAATGTGCAGCAATTTTTCGTGCTTCTTGTCCAACTCGAACATAAGAAAACTCTATGATTTCTCCGTTAATAGGTTGTTCGAATAAAATGCAATCCGGTGTATTCGCCTCCCAGTATAAAAACGCCTCCAACGGAGAGTTATAATTTGACATACTCATTAAATTATTATCTTAAATAAATATAGGAAAAAAAACTTAGCTTTTCGGTTTTATTTGTTGTCAAAAATACTTTCAGGCAATTCATACTAACAATTCCTCAAATACACATTTCGTGCAAAAGACATATCGTTATCTTTTAACCTCTTGACTTCGCTTTTTAATGTATCCTTTCATTGTATTTACTCGAACATTTTTTTAGTGCACAGATAAAATTATCATACCTTTGACTCCATTAAAAATTAGTCTTATGCAACTTGTATTCGCCACGAACAACATGAATAAATTTAAAGAAGTTCAAGCCTTGATGCCTGCACATATCAAACTGCTAAGTTTAAAAGATATTGGATGTACAGAAGATATTCCTGAGACTCAAAATACGATTGAGGCCAATGCAATACAAAAGGCGAACTACCTCAAATCGCATTATGGATACGATTGTTTTGCAGATGATACTGGTCTTGAAGTAGACGCTTTAGATGGTGCTCCTGGAGTTTATTCTGCACGCTACGCTGGACCACAACGTAACGCCGATGACAACATCAACAAGTTGCTTACTCATCTTAAAACGCATACCAATAGACAAGCGCAGTTTAAAACTGTGATTGCACTACAACTTCATGGCAAATTATCTACGTTTACAGGAGTTTGCAAAGGCGATATTACAAGGAATAAAATAGGGCAAGGTGGTTTTGGATACGACCCTGTTTTTCGACCTAAAGACTATAAACAAACCTTTGCTGAAATCTCATTATCGAAAAAAAACAGCATTGGTCATCGCGGTAAAGCCGTAAACCAACTGATTGCCTTTTTAAGTCGGCTTTAGCTTATACTTTTCTGGGAATTAACATAAACCTTGAAGGGATTATGTTTTTAGAGCACAACACTACAAATTTTCACGCTCTAAAATGTAAAATTAAGGTTATTTATCTTTGTTAAGCAAACGCTATTTAGCAACAATATAATTGCTGCCCAAAATTTTGGACAAAACTGTAAGGTTATAGGTGGAGAACCCTTTGAAGCCAATGATGCTTAACGTTCATTGCTGAGTGGTAAAATTGAATCAAATACCGAAACAAACACTTATAGCAGACGTTTTAAAAACTCAGTTAGGAGACATTAATTTCCCTATTATGATGGTCTTGAAAAGAATAATTCGCGTAACAGAAGATGAAATTATAGATGTCATGCAATTGATTTGGGAACGCATGAAAATTGTCTGTGAACCATCTTGCGCCGTAACGCTTTCGGCACTTATAAAAGAAATAGACCAATTTAAAAACAAGAATATAGGTCTCATTATCTCTCGTGGAAATGTAGATTTAGCCAATTTGCCATTCAAGTAAAAGTCGATTCCAAATGATATCTTAATCAATAACCTAATTATTGGTTGCAGAATTGTATTTCAAGTCACTATCCAAAACACTTAACTGATTCTTCAATAATGGACTGATATATAGCGCGTAAATTAAAACGGTAATGTTACAACGTCCTCTACTTTCAACTACCTCTTAAAACCCATAACTAATAGAAAATTTTACAGCAAATGGACTTCCTGGGGTAAAGTGTATCTCTTCTACCGAATTAACTTCATCACTAAGTCGAGATTCCGTAGCAAATTGGGTTTCATTCCATTCTACATTAAATAAATTCTCTACCGAACATCCTAAAGTAATATTATCCCACTTATAATTTAGATTTGCATCAGTAACAAAATACCCTTCAGCAACAATAGAATTATCTTCATTTGCAGGCCTATCTCCAAGATATCTATAGTAAATTCCACCAGAAAATTTATGATAATCTTTTAAAGATAGTCCTCCTACAAGTGTAACATTTGGTGCCAGAGGAATATAATCTTGACCATCTTGCTCTTCCTTACTTCTTGCCTTTGTATAAGTCGCATCTGTATTAAGGTATAAGTACTTATTAAATTCATATCGCAAGCCTAAATCAAAACCATAACGTTCAGATTTACCTGACGGCTCTACAATTCCTGCGTCACCAACATAAACAAATTCCTCCTCTGAAAACAAATACCAAAAAGCAGTGTTTAAAACCAATTTAGAGCTCGGTTTCCAATTATTTCCTAAATCTATTCCATACGCTCGTGGCATGGTTTTTTTTGATTGTTGAACAACCACTCTTGTATCATTTGAATGATAGCCAATACCAGATTTAAAAAGCCATTGCACCTTGTCATTTGCACTATATATAACATTTAATTTGGGGTTCACAATAGCTCTAGACACCGCTTGCGTTTCATACTCGGTTAACAATGCATCATTGTATGAAAATTTCATATAATCTAGACGCAAAGCTGGTGAAATCTTTAGCTTACCAAACTCAAAATCAGTATTTAAAAATGCGTAATAATTGGTTTGATTTACATCTCCCAACTGAATGTGAGCTAATGTTTCTTTTCTATTTAATGTATGAGACAGTTCCACATTATTAACCTTATCATTTCTCAATCCTATTCCTGCTACAATCTTCATATCAACATCAGAAATAGCAGTCTGCTTTACAAACTGAGAATTGAATCCAAAAATATCCCTATCTTCTTGCTGTTTTATCTGGTCGCCATTAATTGGATCTTCTAAGAAAAATGTAAAATTAGAAAACAATTTAAACGCATACTTGGTATAAAAAAGGTTGGTTTCAAATACAATATCGTTGGATAATTCTTTGCGGTATTCTAAATTCATATTTGTTCTAGAAGTTTGACCGCCTTCGGTATCATCAATAGCACCAAATCTTGTAATATACCCATTATCTACAGCCCTTTGCGGAATTTGCCCAGAGGCATCCCATTTGCTTGTAAAATGAGACGCTGATAAAGTTAATTTATTATTAGCACTTAAAAGTGTATTATACTTTGTAAACACATTCAATCGGTTAAAATTTTGAGGAGATTCTACAAAACCATCTGTTGCCAAATATTCTATAACAGCATACATATTTTTATCGCTATTAGTCTCTAATACATTAAACATTCCTAAAGTTCTAAACGTATTAAACTGTCCAATACCTAAATTAACCTGACTTTGTTCTAAGGTAGATTTTGTTTTAAAATCGACATAACCCGCTGTGTTAAAATCACCATGATCCGCATAATAAGGACCTTTTCCAAAATTAATTTTTTCAATGGTTTCTGGAATTAAAAAATGCAAATCACTATAACCTTGTCCATGAGCGTGAGACACCATATTTACTGGCATACCATCAACCGAAATACTTAGATCTGTACCGTGATCAATATCAAAACCTCTCAAAAATATCTGCTCTGCTTTACCTCCACCTGCATGCTGCCCAATAAACAAACCAGGAACCCGTCTTAAAACGTCTTGGGAAGAGTTAACCGGGTTTTTAACTAAATCTAATTTCACTATCGTTTCTAATGGGTCAGTATTATTAAGTATTACCAGCTCATCCAACAGAAAGGCTTTAGGCTTTAACACTATAGTAATTTCATTATTTAATTGATCTCTAGTCAACTTAAGTTGCTCTTTCTCATACCCTAAAAAACTAAACTCAATTAAATCTCCCACCTCGCAATTATCCAATTGAAAACTACCATTAACTTTAGTGTGTCCATGGCTCTTTGAGCTAAGGTTATAAATATAGACATTCTCTAAAGGCTCTTGATCTTCATTTACAACTCGACCTTTAATTGTATGCGAAAAAGCACTAAATACATTCAAAATCATAAGCATAACACATATGCTCTTTACTCTAAAAATCATATTATATCATTCTTTATATTTAACTTAAACATGCTAGAATTTTATACAAACTTAACCAAAAACCCTAACAACAAAACCCTACAAATATTTGTAAGACTCCATTTTTTATCTTTTGATAAATGATTATTTTTCTTAGATGCAAATTAAAACCTTTCAGCGGATTGCACCTTACATACAATAAATTATTTTCTAAAAATTTACATGTTTTATCCACCTTACGTTAGGCAAGTATATTACAACCGTAGAACACTACTATTCAAGACTGATTATGATGTACATTGATGCAACGCTTTGCGGATGTAACACCACCGAAAAAACTATTGAACAAGATCTTTGATATTAAAAATAATGAGTTTAACTGGAAATGTGCCGCATAGTTTCTTGCACGAAAAAACCGTATATCTGATTATAATGGCACTAGCATATATGTTCTATAAATGACTTATTAATAGTCTTTCTAAGCATATTGAAGGTTTAAGCTCTGAAGCCAGATTAAAATAATTTATTTTTCGATTTGTAAACATGGTAGCAAAAATTAACATAAGCGGAAGAAGGCAAATCGTTGCTTTAGCCACAACCAATCAAAATCTTCTGAATTTTTTCAATGTACCCTAGTCGTTAATTTACGAGTAAAAAGGCTTCCTCACAATAGCCTGTAAAGTGGGTAAGGGAAGTTGTCTCTATAAATCAACAAAACATAGGCTTTTAAACTATAGTAAAGACGATCACTCAAAAGTAAACCCTAAATGGGGTATTTGAAACTATCTTGCGGATTTTAGGTTATTACATAAAAATAGTTCTTAATCATAAAACCACAATTAAGAAATTGGTAGTTAAGTAATATTTTTAATTATTGTTGTCCGATAAAACGTAAAAACGCATTTTTATAGCTATTGCTATGCGTTCATTTTCTAATTTATATAAAGAAAAAAATCATCTTTTTACTCAACGGTACTTTAAACTGGAAAATGGTATTACTCATGTTTCTCTATATATGTTTCTAGTTGTATAATCATTAGGATTCTTTTATGGAGTTAACAAACAGTTTTGTATCGGCTTCTATGGCTTTAGTATCTCTAATAAACTTTATAAAAGCACTACCGATAATTGCTCCAGAAGCATATTGAGATGCAAAGTCAAAATCGCTCTTGGTGCTTACATTAAAGCCTACCATTAGAGGTGTTTTAAGTTTCATGGCTTTTAGCCTTGCCAAATATGGTTCGGCATCGCGTATATCTTTTCCTTTACCAGTTGTACTTGCACTGCTTACAACATATATGAAAGCGCTACTATATTGATCAATTAGTCGTATGCGTTCTTCACTGGTTTGTGGCGTGACAAGAAAAATAAAAGATATGCCATATTGCTCAAAGAGGTCTTGATATTTTTCTCTATATTCATCCATTGGCAGGTCGGGTATTATAAGGCCTTTTACGCCAGTAGCCTTACAGTTTTCACAAAAACGTTTTAGCCCATATTGGAATACCGCATTAAAATATCCCATCATTATCAATGGAATATTTGTTTGGCATTTAGCCAATTGTTTAAATATTAAATCGGTTGTTATGCCATTCTCAATAGCAATAAAATTACTACCTTGAATAATAGGTCCATCACTTATCGGGTCGGAATAAGGCATCCCTATCTCAATGAGATCTGCCCCTGCCTTTTCTAATCCATTTATTAGCTCTGGAAGACTATTTATTTCTGGAAATCCTGCTGTAAAATAAATATTAAGCAATGCTTTCGATTGGTTTTTAAATACGTCTTTTAAGATCATTATATTTTATTTTTAATAAGGGTTTCTAAATCTTTATCCCCTCTTCCACTTAGGTTAACAACAATTTTATCTTCTGGTTTCATTTCCATTTTTTCGAGATACGCCAAAGCATGTGATGATTCTAAAGCAGGAATAATGCCCTCCATTCGAGATAATAAAAAAGCAGCTTTAATGGCTTCCTTATCTGTTACATGAAAATATTGTACACGTTTGCTTGTATTGAGATAGGCGTGTTGCGGACCAATACCAGGATAATCTAGTCCAGCAGAAATACTGTAAGGTTCTATGACCTGCCCATCTTTGGTTTGTAATATCGTGGTCATGCAAGCATGCAATACACCTGTAGTCCCTAAAGCCAATGTAGCAGCTGTTTGCTGGGTATGCAAGCCTTTACCTCCAGCTTCAACACCTATTAAATTAACCTCTTCATCCTCTAGATAATGGTAAAATGCACCAATAGCGTTACTCCCACCACCAATACAAGCTATAACATGAGTTGGATTGCCTTCTAATTGCTTTTTTGTTTCTTGACTTATAATTGATTGGAAACGTGCGACCATATCTGGATAAGGATGTGGTCCAACCACAGAACCTATGATGTAGTGCGTATCTTTAGTATGATTAATC
>JABSPM010000094.1 GCA_013215095.1 Flavobacteriaceae bacterium
ATCCAGAATCTGTCCCTGTTACACCGTTTTCAATAATAATACCCGCTAATTTATAGTTTGCTGAACTGATATTTGTGTAGAATGTTGCGTCTGCAGTAATTGTCAAATCACTTCCAGAAAGTGTTGAGGTTACATCTAAATCAACTGGAGAAATTGGAGTAATTTGTGCATTATAAGCATTTTCTAGAGTTGAAGGGGCTGGGTCTGAATTGGTTGTACGGTCAATTATGGCATCTGGAATGCCTTGAATGTAATTAATTATGCTATCCTGATACTCATTAACTTCCATTGGATCCCCATTATGAACCGCAATAGGAACAGTGGTGTTTGGGTATGTTGTTGAGATATGTTCTAATCCAACAGCACCTCTAGGACACCATCCACACCAGGTTCCTGTGACTCCTTCAATAAGCAAAGCCTTAGAGCTGTTTTGGGTAACCGTATTAAAGAGAATATCATTTTGGATATTGTTTGTAGTGTCATCATCAGCTGCTCCATTTACAGCTGTAATCGTAACCGTAAGGTTTAACTCTACAACATTTGCGTAATTTACTGGTATTGAATGCTCAACGGAAGCAGTTGTTCCAAGAGGAATATTAACATTAATGGTCGAAATATGATCATCGGTTCCGTCATTCCAGTTTGCTTCAATCGTAGAAATTGTAGAAGTTCCAGTGTTTATTATCTCCATAGATAAAGTATTATCGGTGTCTGTTAGTGAGTATCGTGATAAATCAACGCTAAGTAATTTGGCATCGGTGCTTTCAGGTGGTGTATGTACAACGACGTCATCAATAAGCATCTTGTTCATGTCATAGGTGTCATGATGACGAAACGTCACATAGATGGTTTGACCAGCGTAAGCTGATAAGTCAAGAGTTTTGGTTTCTTTACTATCTGGATTGGCTAAGGTTTCATTGTGAATTGCTGTTGCTCCTTGAAGTGTGGCAAGATCATTTGCTGCAGTAACATAAACAGAATACGTTTCTTCATGATAAGGCGCGCCTTGAAAGGTACCATAAGCGTAATCCAATACAATAATTCCAGTAGCGTTAGTCAAGTCAATAGCTGGCGATACAGCGTAATTGTCAGGGGTTAAAGGACCTGAGCTTGCAAAGGATTGGGAAGACATAGTGGAGGCAAATTCTGGATTAAATTGCGACCAGTCTGCAAAGGTCCATTCGTGACCATCGCCATCGGCATCATAAATTGTCCAGTCGTTTATGTCTCCATCTGAAAAATCATCTGAAAAATAGGTTTGTGCTATAGATGTGCCAAAAATGGCAGAAAGAAGCATTGCAATAAAAGTTGTTTTCTTAGTCATAATGTTAATTTTTAATTATTTCTTATTCATAGTTTAGGCAGTTGTTGTTAAAGCGACAATACATGTCTTGTGTTAAATTTTTGTGATATTTTTATTGTCTTTTTTATGTCTTTTGTTGTGCTGTTCTTCCGTGTGTTTGATGAATGGTCGGTGTTTAAATCTAGTGAGTTGTTATTAATTATAACCCACTAGATTTAATGGTTATGCTGCTTATTATTAGTTATTTATAATTAAACGTTTGCTGTAAGAGGTATTGCTTGTGGCAATCGTTACGATATACTGTCCTGCACTAAATTGATTTGTTGAAATCTCAATAGTGTTGTTTCCAGATAAGTTGTTGTGTTGTTGCGCTAACACCGTTCTTCCAAGCATGTCTGTTATAGTAATTGCATAGTTAGCGTTTGAGGCGTCAAAAGCAATGTTAAACTTATCAGTAGCAGGATTTGGATAAATACTTACTGCAGAAGCTAATTCTAAATCCGAAGTACTTAATGACTCGTTAATTGATTTTTGAAATGCATTTATAACAACTCCTGTGTCACTATTAATTAGTATAATCGCAATATACATGTCATCTTGGTTGCTTGTTGCAGGGATGGTATAGTTAAATGTGGTCTGGAAATTGTCTCCAGCGGAAATAGACACAGGGATTGAATTATCGACGCCGTCAAAACCGCCAAGAAGCGCACGTCCCACATGGTCGTATACCATTTGTGCCGCGGGTACAGGGTTTGGTAAGTTTTCATAACCTCCCATTGCAGTACTACCACCAGAGTAAGCATTTACTTGATCATATCCAGAATTTGTACCTGTTACACCGTTTTCAATAATAATACCCGCTAATTTATAGTTTGCTGAACTGATATTCGTGTAGAATGTTGCGTCTGCAGTAATTGTCAAATCACTTCCAGAAAGTGTTGAGGTTACATCTAAATCAACTGGATTAATTGGAAATAGTAATGAATTATAAGCATCTTCTAAAGATGAAGCGCTTGGATCTGAAGTCGTTGCGCGGTCAATTACGCCATCTGGATAGCCCGAAGTGAAGTTGCTAATGCCATTTTTATATTCAGGAACTTCCATTGGATCCCCATTCCCACCATGAACGGCAATAGGAACAGTAGTGTTTGGGTATGTTGTTGAGATATGGTCTAATCCAACAGCACCTTTTGGGCAATATCCACACCAAGTACCTGTGGTTTCCTCAATAAGTAAAGCCTTAGTACTGGTTTGTGTAACCGTATTAAAGAGTATATCATTTTGGGTATTGTTGGAAGTGTCGCCATCAGCTGTTCCATTTACAGCTGTAATCGTAGCTGTAAGGTTTAACTCTACAATATTTGCGTAATTTACTGGGGTTGGATGATCAACAGAAGCTGTAGCGCCAGCAGCAATATTTACGTTAATAGTTGAGATATTATCTGTAGTTCCGTCATTCCAATTTACTTCTAATGAGGAAATTGCATCGGTTCCATTGTTTGTAACCTCCATAGATAGCGTGTTGTCTGTTGAGGGTAGTGAATATCTATTTAAGCTAACACTCTTTAAGAATGCATCGTTATTCAATGGAGCTCTAACGACGACGTCATCAATAACCATTGCGGCTTTATTAGTGCAATCGTGATGACGAAACGTGACATAGATGGTTTGACCAGCGAATGTTGATACATCAAGGCTGTTGGTTTCTCTAGTTTCAGGGTTTGCTAAGGTTTCGGTGTGAATTGCTGTAGCACCTTGTAGTGTGGTGAGATCATTTGCCGTGGTGACATAAACAGAATATTTTTCTGAATGTTTTGGCGCATCAGCAAAAGAACCATAAGCATATTTTAATACTATTGATCCACTAGCGTTGGTTAAATCAATAGCTGGAGAAACAATGTAATTGTCAGGAGTAAATGCGCCAAGGTGCCATGAAAAGGATGCTATAGTAGCAGAAGCAAATATATAAGATGAAAGATCAATGGCAAACCATTTGTGACCATCGCCATCGGCATCATATTGTGTCCAATCAGATATATTGCCATCTGAAAAGTCATCTGTAAAATAGGTTTGAGCTATAGATGTGCTAAAAATGGCACAAAGAAGCATTGAAATAAAAGATGTTTTCTTAGTCATAATGTTAATTTTTAATTATTTATTGTTCATAGTTTAGGCAGTTGTTGTTAAGGCGGTAATACATGTCTTGTGTTAAATTTTTGTGATATTTTTTATTGTCTTTTTTATATCTCTTAGTGTTCCATTTTTTTGTGTTTCTAACTTTATATTGCTTAGCAGTTTCTTCTTATGTTTTTTTAAGTTTAGTTGATTTATGCTATAAATCCTATGTTGTATTTTTAGAGTTATAGTAAAATAAACTAAAAGAATAGTAGCTTTTAGAGGGGGGCAATACATGTAATTTCAATTAAATAAATTAATAGTCTGGTTTTAAGGCTTTTTGTGCAATGGAGCTGTCTGAAAGCATATGGAAACCATCAAAAAATATTCATGAAGTATTCACTTGCCTTGTTATTTTAATGTGCTACTAATGATCTGCAATGTTATTATTATATGAGTTAACTAGCTGTAATATAATCTGTTATGTGTTTAAGAGGATGTGTCTTTTGTTGTGCTGTTCTTCCGTGTGTTTTATGAATGGTCGGTATTTAAATCTAGTGAGTTGTTATTAATTATAACCCACTAGATTTAATGGATATACTGCTTATTATTAGTTGTTTATAATTAAACGTTTGCTGTAAGAGGCGTTGCTTGTGGCAATCGTTACAATATATTGCCCTGCACTGAATTTCTCTGTTGAAATCTCAATAGTGTTGTTTCCAGATAAGTTGTTGTATTGTTGCGTTAACACCGTTCTTCCAAGCATGTCTGTTACAGTAATTGCATAGTTAGCGTTTGTGGCGTCAAAAGCAATGTTAAACTTATCAGTAGTAGGATTTGGATAAATGCTTATTGCAGAAGCTAATTCTAAATCCGAAGTACTTAATGAATCGTTAATTGATTTTTGAGTCGCATTTACTATAGTGCCATCTGTGTTGTCAATTAACACAAGAATCATATAAAGGTTATCTTGACTGCTTGTTGAAGGGATGGTGTAATTGAAATTATATTGTACAGTTTGTGTATCTGTAATAGTAGTTGGAACAGAGTTGTCTTCACCTTCAAAACCTCCTATAATCTCTCGTGCTACATGGTCATATACCATTTGTGATGCAGGTACAGGGTTTGGTAAGTTTTCATAACCTCCCATTGGTCCATGGGCGTTATTAGCAAAATAATTGATTTGATCGTAACTAGAATCTGTTCCTGTCACACCATTTTCAATGATTATTAGACCTAATCTAAAATTGGCTGTACTAAAATTGCTATAGAACGTTGCTTCCGCAGTAATGGCTAAATCACTTCCAGAAATTGTTGAGCTAAGCTCTAAGTCAGCTGGCGTAATTTTATTGATATGCGTGTTATAGTTGTTTTCTAGATCTGTTTGAGATGGGGTGAACGGAGCAGTCGTTCTGTCGATACTAGCGGCTGGGTATGCATCGCCAATTAAATCGCTTAAACTAAAAGAATAATCGAAAACCGTCATTGGATCAGCTCCACCGTGAACAGCAATACCGATAAAAGTGTCTGGATATGTGGATGTCATATAATCAAACCCCACATCTCCTACAGGGCAGTATCCACACCAGGTTCCTGTTTGTTCTTCGGCAAGTACCTTTTTAGTACCAGATTGTGAAAGTGTATTGAATATCGTATTTTGAACATTGTTTCCAGGGTTATCATCATTCGTTCCATTAACAGTTGTAATCGTAACCGTGATGTTTTGTTGACCAATAGTTGAATAATTTACAGCAATTGGATGGTCAACGGAAGCTGTAGCTCCAATAGGAATATTAACATTAATGGTCGAAATGTGATCATCGGTACCATCATTCCAATTGACTTCAATTGCAGAAATGTCATTGCTTCCATTGTTTGATATCTCCAAGGATAAAGTATTGTCTGTTGATGGCATTGAATATTTATTTAAGCTAACACTTTCTAATAATGCATCAGTTGACAATGGGGTTTTAACAACGACATCATCAATAATTATTGTGTACCTGTCAGTGCAATTATGACGAAACGTTACATAGATGGTTTGACCAGCGTATGCTGATAGGTCAAGAATATTGGTTTCTCTAGTTTTCGAAGTTGCTAAGGTTTCGGTATGAATTGCGGTTGCTCCTTGAAGCGTAGCAAGGTCATTTCCTGTTGTGACGTAAACGGAATATGTTTCTTCGTGAAAAGGTGGTGGTGAGGCAGAACCATAAGCGTAACTTAATGTTATTCCTCCAGTAACATTGGTTAAATCAATAGCAGGAGAAACAATGTAATTGTCAGCGGTGTAAATGGTATTGTCATACCATGAATAGGATACAATAGAGCTATCAAATTCTGAAATAACTGATGAAAAGTTCACAAAAGACCATTGGTTATTATCGCCATCAGCATCATATTGTGTCCAATCAGAGATATCGCCATCTGAAAAGTCATCTGAAAAATAGGTTTGAGCTATAGAGGTACTTATTATGGTACACACTAGCATTAGGGGTAGGAGTTTTTTCTGTTTCATAGGTTTAAATATTTAATATTTAGCAATTTGCCTAAATATATAGTATTTATATGTGAAAAATGTTAAAAAAACGTATATTTTTAAATAATATAATTTTTTAGTTATTAATTCTTATTTATTATATAAGTTAAATATTAAAAAACAAACCATAAATCACTATATAATGTTTTTTGCTCATATATGAGGTAATCTTCCATACCGTCGAAAAAAGCTTTTAAATTTTAGATAGGAAAATAGCAGAACTGGTAATATGATGATTTGGTTTTATTAGTTTCTCCACTTTTGAAGTTGTCGTTAGTTTAAGTGTTTCATTATTAAGTTAATTCGTGTTGCTTAAGGTTGAATGCTTGTACTGTTCTTCCATCTATCAAGCTATTTGTTTTTATCAAAAATGAGTGCTTCATTTGTGTTAGAGAAAATACTTTATTTTAGTTATTTACAATTAAACGTTTACTGTAGGATGTCTTCGGTGTTGCAATCGTAACAATGTACTGCCCTGCATTGAATTGATGGGTTGAAATCGCAATAGTATTGTTTCCATCTAAGTTTTTGTGCTGTTGTGATAACACAGTTCTTCCTAACATGTCTGTTACGGTAATCGTAAAGTTCTTAGCGCTTGATGTATCAAATCCAATGTTAAATTTATCAGTAGCAGGGTTTGGATAAATAGTTACATTAGAGACTAATTCTAAATCTGAAGTACTTAAAGCGTTGTTAATTGATTTTTGAGTCGCATTGATAACAGCGCCTGTGTTGCTGTCAATGAGTACAAGAGCAATATACATGTTGTTCTGGTTGCTCGTTGCAGGGATGGTGTAGTTGAACGTATACTGAAAATTATCGCCATCTGTAATAGAAGAAACAGGAATGGAGTTATCTTGTCCGTTAAATCCGCCTAAAAGCTCACGTCCTACATGGTCGTATACCATTTGTGCTGCTGGTACAGGATCTGGTAAGTTTTCATAACCACCCATTGCTCCTTCTCCACCACCAGCGTAATAATTTACTTGATCATAGCCAGAACTTGTCCCAGTAACACCATTTTCAATTATTATGGCACCTAGTTTAAAGTTGGCTGCATTTATATTCGTATAAAACGTTGCGTTAGCAGTTATTGTTAAATCACTTCCAGAAATACTTGCGTTTACATCTAAAGTAACGGGCTTTAGTCCTGAAATTCGCGTATTATATGCGGCTTCAAAAGCAGAAGTGCTTGGAGCAATAGTCGTTGTGCGGTCAAATGAGGAATTAGGATATCCTCCTCCAGTTATAGAAGCTAAACCGCTATCATATTCGCTAACGGTCATTGGGTCTGAATTGTGAACAGCAATAGTTACAGCTGTATCTGGGTATGTCGTTGCGATGTGTTCTAAAGCAACAGCTCCTCTTGGGCACCACCCACACCAAGTGCCTGTGTGTTCTTCTATGAGAACAGCTTTAGGACTGGATTGGGAGAGTGTATTAAAAAGAATATCATTTTGGACATTATTTGCAGTGTCGCCATCAACAGCTCCATTCACAGCAGTAATTGTAACCGTGATGTTTGCTTCAACAATATTAGCATAATTTACCGGAATTGGATGGTCAATAGAAATTGTAGATGCTACAGGTATGTTGACGTTAATGGTAGAAATGTGATCATCAGTTCCGTCATTCCAGTTCACTTCAAGTGTTGAAATTGTATAATTACCGTTGTTTTTAACTTCCATAGATAAGGTGTTGTCGACAGAGGGTAATGAGTATCGTATCAAATCAACATGTCTTAATATAGCATCACTATCCAATGGCGTCCTAACAACGATGTCATCAATAAATAATGCTAACATGGCATTAGGGGTGTCATGATGACGAAACGTCACATAAATTGTTTGACCAGCGTATGCAGATAAGTCAAGGGAATTTGTCTCTATACTTTCAGCATTTGCTATGGTTTCATTATGAATCGCGGTAGCGCCTTGAAGGGTTGCAAGGTTATTAGCTGTTGTAACATATACGGAATATGTTTCTTGATGATTATTTACTGCTCCACCAGAGCCATAAGTATAATCTAATACAATTTCTCCAGTAGCGTTGGTTAAATCGATAGCAGGAGAAACAACATAATTGTCAGGATCAAAGTTGTTGGAATCAAAATCTGTTGAAAATGAAACCATACTGTGACCTAATTCTGCATTATATCCTGTAAGATCTAATAGATCCCATTGGTTATTGTCGCCATCAACATCGTATTTTATCCAGTCACTCATGTCTTGGTCAGAAAAGTCGTCTAAAAAATAGGTTTGAGCTATAGATGTACTGAGCATAGTACAAAAAAGCAATAAAAAAAGGATGGTTTTTGTAGTCATAATTTTAATATATTTATTATTTGTGATTTAAAACAATTGTTGCCAAGGAGGCGCTACTTGTACCATATGTCTTATGTTGTGAATTAAGACGTTAAATAGTTGTGATTTTACATTTTGTTGTGCTAAAGGGAAGGTTGGTATGAAACACTTCCCTTAAAATATCTATTACTATTCTCAAGATTTGCAAGCGATATAGTTCTAAAAGAAACCTTTTAAAAAGACAAGGTTGAATTGTAATTGTGTCTAATTATAGCTGATTATAAAAAGTTGCTAAAAATATTTCTCTATAGATCTACTTGTAATATCACAAAAATTGTATTATCTTAAAGTCAGTTTTTAATGATATCGTTTTATGTTTTTACTTATTGATAACCAGTCGTTTACTGTATGATGCTGTAGGTGTTGCAATAGTTACAATGTACTGTCCTGCATTAAGTTGATGGGTTGAAACGGCGATGGTTTTAGCATTTGATAACGGACTGTGCTTTTTTGTCAATACAGTTCTTCCTAGCATGTCTGTTACGGTGATGTTATAATTTTCATTAGAGGCTTTTAATGCTATTTGAAATGTGTCACTCGCAGGATTAGGATAGATTTTTACCTCAGAGGCTAATTTAGAATCTAGAGTGCTTAATGACGAGTTAATTGATTTTTGGGTTGCATTTAATATAGAGCGGTCTCTACTGTCAATTAATACAAGCGCGATATACATGTTATCTGGATCGCTTGTTTCAGGGATGGTGTAGTTGAAATCATATTGAATAGTTTGTCCATTTGACATAGTGGTAGGAACCGAGTTAACTTGCCCGTCAAAACCACCTACAAGGGCGCGTGCAACATGATCATATACCATTTGTGATGCAGGTACTGGGTTGGGTAAATTTTCATAACCACCCATTGCTCCACTAGAACCACCAGCATAATTATTTGCTTGATTATAGCTAGAATCTGTTCCTGTAACACCATTTTCAATCATTATAAGTCCTAGTCTCAAAAAATTGTTTGCGCTAAAATCGCTGTAAAACGTTGCTTCTGCTGTAATTGTTAAGTCATTGCCTGAAATGGTTGAGCTAAAGTCTAAATCAGCAGGAGTAATTGTATTGATGTAATTATTATAAGCGACTTGAAGATTCGAAATACTTGGGTCGGTATTCGTTACACGATTAATTGTCGCTTCTGGATAGCCTAGAATGAAACTAGCAATGCTAGTTTCATATTCAGGAATTTTCATTGGGTCATTACCACAGTGGACCGCAATACTAACAGTTGTATTTGGATATGTTGTTGTAATATAATCTAATCCAACGGCTCCTCTAGGACACCATCCACACCAAGTGCCTGTACCTTCTTCAATTAGCAATGCTCTCGTCCCAGATTGTGATAGAGTATTGAACCGAATGTTTTGAACATTATTTGAAGTATTGCTGTCAGCAATACCATTCACAGCTGTAATGGTAACTGTAATATTCTTGTCAACAACACCAGAGTAATTTATTAGACTTGGATGATTAATTGTTACTGTTTCTCCTGTTCCTATATTGGTGTTGATGGTGGCAATATTGTCTGAAGAGCCATCATTCCAGTTTGCTTCAACAGATGAAATTGAATTACTACCATCGTTTGTTATCGTCATTGATAAGGTGTTGTCGGTTGAAGGTAGTGAGAATTTATTCGCACTAACACTATCTAAAATGACATCTTCAGTCAAAAGAGCTCTAACGAGCACATCGTCAAGAAGCAATTTAAATTTATTTTGAGAGTTATAATGACGAAACGTGACATAGATGGTCTGGTTAGAATATGACGATAAATCAACTGAAATGGTTTGTTTTTCACCTGTAAAGGCTATTGTCTCTGTATATACGGCAGTTGCAGCTTGAAGCGTCGCTAGATCATTTGCTGTGGTGATATAAACAGAATATGTGTCGTCGCAATTTATAGGAAGTCCGAGTGTATTATAACTGAATTCTAATACAAGATTCGTCGAAGAAGCTCCACTTAAATTAATAGGAGCGGAAACGATATAATTGTCGGGGTTTAGTCCATCAGAACTTGATGTTATGGAGTTTCCGAATTCGGGAAAAATTGATGAGATGTCTTCAACATTCCAAATATTACCATCACCATCTGCATCGTATTGAGTCCAGTCAGATATATCCCCATCTGAAAAGTTGTCTGAAAAAAGGATGGTTTGAGCTTTAGATGTACTTAGTATAGTGCACAATAGCACTAAAGTTAAGAGTGTTCTCTTCTTCATAGTGTTTAATTTTAAATTATTAGCTTTTTTTTTTTTTTTTTGTAAGATATAACATTTTATATAAAAAATATTAAAAAATTAAATTTTCATACATGTTAAAGTTTTAGTTTTGTGATTTTTAAAGGTGGATGCTTGTGTGAAAATCACGTTAAATGTCTAAGTTTAGTGCGTTATTTCAGTGGAGGTTCTTTCTTGTACTATGATAAGGATAAAAAATAATGTCATCCGATTTTACAGCTTAATTTGGCGGTGCTTTTTTTTATTTTTGCAGTTCCGTTTTAGATGCATATTTTACATATAAAGGTAATTTTTAAATGTTTTTTTGTATTTTAACTACGATTGTAGATGCTTCAATATAATCTAACGTATCTATAGCAGGGCAAAAACACTATATTCCGATTATTTTTTTGAGGTATTTTTTGTCCAAAGCAGCTTTCAAAACATTGACTGTCTATAGCTGCAAATACACGTCTATAGGTGTCTAACTTAGAGATGCTGTTAGAGTTCTAAGAATGTCTTTCAGGAATTTTTTTGAAGAGGCAAAGACTTCAATTTCTTTCCAAGTATCTGCGCCACAAATCACCCCAAGCACTGAGAAAAGGAGGATGTCATTTCGTTTACGAAGTTTTCAGTAAATCACGCCTAGGGTCTTTTACTTTGCTGAAAATAGTTATCAAGTTAGATGATGTTATTTTGTTTGTTATTGTGTTGGATAATTAGTGTAATATTTGAAGGTCACATCAATTAATAGTGCGATAAATAGACTTTTTATCACTAAAAAACAAATATTTTATAGTGCTTTTGCCCTGGTATCTAGAGAAGGTGATGGGATAGGGTAACAATATTTTACAATAACAGTAAAAGGCTGCTTTAGTTTTGGTTTAGAGTAAAGCGCTAAAAAGGTAGAGTCGTAAGTTTACTAGAGAGCATAGGCGTATAGAGCACAAATACACCTTCTAGTGATTAAAATTATGAGAAGATATTTAATGAGACATAAAGGAAATGCTTGGGAAAACTATGATGTCATCTTTAAAACTGCTGTGATACTAACAAATAAACAAGGTGGCAAGCACAAACTTAATTTTTAAATGTGTTTGGGATAGTGTTTCCTTTTGATTTTATGAAATAATCGCAACCACAATAGATGAAAAAAATATACCTCATTACAGATTGTTTTAGTGCTTTATTGGTAATGTTTTATTGGAAATTATTTCAAGCTCTTGCGGGTTTTAAGGTAAAATAAAAAAACCTCAAATTTTGAGGTTTTTTTATTTGTTAATAATGAATTCTAAATTTAAATCTATTAGAAAGATATTGTTAAATTGGCACTGAGTCCAGTGTTTTCAGGTACAAATCGGCAAACACCTCCAATACAAATTAGTCCACCACGTTGTCTTCCGTAATTAATTCCTAATCTTGTATTTCCTTTACTGTAGCTGCCTCCAAAATTATAATAATGAATTTCACCTTCTCCTCCGTAATTCCATGAGTCCGCAGCATAAACAGCGAGGCGTGTTGATAGATTGTATTCTATAACCCCAGCTGCCCAATTTTTTCTATCTTCTTCTGTCCATAAGTGTTGTCCAACCAAACGTAAAGAGCGACCTTTGCTAAAACGACGTGTCGCTTCAATAACACCAATATTCGCAAGAATACGCTCCGTGCCTAATGGACCTCCTTGCACAACACCTTTGTCTACTATTACATTTTGATATGTGAGTACAGAGTTCCATTTTTTAGATAAGCGCTTTTTAATTTCAAAGTTAAAGTCTCTGAATAATTGATGGCCATTACCAATAAATTTAGCCTTATACCATCTGTTTTCAATATTATATTCGGCGTCTAAACCTCCCCAATAAGAGAAATTAGCTGCTAATTTTGTGCCGTACTTACCACCAAGAGTACTGCCTTTTTTAAAGCTGTAATAAAAATCTAATTGCGTACCCACTTCACCAGAACGTTGGTCGTAAGTCTCTATTATTAAGCGAGGTTGGGCATTGTAAACATAGATGTTAGTTAACAAGTAATCTTGTTGCTTCGTTAATCCAGGGACATAATTTATTACTTGCTGATTGAATATATTTCCTTCAGCTAAACGATCTGCGAAAAAACTGTAGTTTTCTAAACGTCTGAATGTTGCATTTAGACCAAGACCTTTTTTTGTATATCCTGCATTGACTTGAAGTGCAGTTCCATCATATAATTTGTTTGATGATAACAAGCCTTCATTAGCAAGTGCATCAGGGTCTTTAGTAATGGCTTCCACTCCAGCATAGAAATCTTTATATACAAAATCTAAACGGCCGCCATAAGCGCCTACTGTACTAGGGATAGCCTCATTAGAATCCGTGTCTTGATTTCTAGCAACGTAACTCGCGCCAAATTGAATATCAATACTTTCTATGTTTAATGCTTTGCTGATATTTAATTCAGCATCTAAGCCTTGTATTGTGCCTTCAGATTCTTCAAATCCATTACGTTGTCTTCCGAAAGCAGCTTTTAGGTTAAGGTAATCGGTTGCTTTAAGCCTTATATTAACCCCTTTTAAAGCATTGTTAAGTCCTAATTGACGGTCTTCCCATGAGCGTAAAATTAATCCACTACCAAATTGTTCATAAAAATATCCACCTGTAATATCAAGATGGTCATCTTTGTAGTTAACATAGTAGTTGGCAATACCGTTTTGGCTATCATAAATGGGTGCATAACCCAATAAAGATGTCGGTAAATAAGATTCGTATTGTAAGCCAGCAGTAAATTTTCCTAAGTTATAATTAAATAATACGTAATTATTAGCTCTAAATTGTTCGTTAGGTGCTGTAAAACTAATCCCATTATCAGCTTGGAGCCATTGAGAATTAGATTCTAATCCTCCATAAAAATTGCCGTTATCTTGAGCATAAATAAGTGCAATGTTGCTAATTAATGCCGTTAGAAAAAGTAGTTTTTTCATTGTAGTGGTTCGTTAAATTTATAGGGTGTGAATTATTTATTTCGAAAGTTTTTTAATTTTTTCGTACAAATCATATTCTGCACCAGGGCTGTATCCAGAGTGTTTGTATACAATTTTATTGTCTTTAACAAGAATAGTTAAAGGGATACTAGAAGCATTGAGTGCACGTTTTAAATCTGTGTTAGTATCTAATAAAACTTTGAAATCCCAGTCTTTTCCGTTTACTAAAGGTTTTACGCGTTTTATCGTTCTACTATCGTCAACAGAAACTGCGATAAGCTCAACGTTAGTTTCGTCTTGCCAGTCTGTATAAATTTCACTGATAGCGTCGAGTTCTTTCAAACACGGTACGCACCAAGTGGCCCATAAAGAAATCACTGTGATTCCGTCTTTGTTGGTCATATCTCTAAGAACTTCTGTGTCGCCTTCAAGAGTGTTAAGATTTACATTTGGTAAATCATTTTGAGAAAATACAGATGAGCTTAAAATTAAAAATACGAAAAAGTTGAAGATTGTTTTCATTTAAATAGCTTTTAAAAATTAGAATAGACAATAATACTTTATTTTTTACTAACAATGACTTGAATTCCAAAAAAAAAATTATTTTAGCAAAAAAAAGCTTATTATTATGATATCAAAAAATCTGCCAAAGTTTGTTTTACTACTTACAATTTTTGTTTCAGTAGCATGCAGTAGAACCGAAGATAATGTTTCTTTAACAGAAACTATAGTTGAAATTGAAGTAGATGAGTTAGTTAGAAAAGCGTCATTACGAAACCAAGAAATTCCATTTACAATAATTGATTCTAATGGAGAAGATTTGACTGAACTGGCAACATTTTATGTTGATGGTGTTGCAATTGATGGTAATGTATTTACTTCAGATGTAATTGGTGATTTTGAAGTTTATGGCGTTTATACGCAGGATGGTGTAGAGACGATTACCAATACCGAAGATTTTAGTGTGATTATTCCGAAGCGTAAAATAGTAATTGAAGATTATACAGGTACTTGGTGTGGATGGTGTCCAAGGGTGGCTGGGGCTATTATGTCCTTAAAGGAAGAGACAGATGATATCGCTATTATAGCCATTCATGAAACAGCAACCCCTTCAGACCCAATGCATTTTGATCAAGTTCAAGTGTTAAAAGATGCATATGATATAGGTGGCTTTCCAGCGGGAAAAATAAATAGAACAGAAGATTGGGTGTCGCCTTATTCTAATAGTGATATAACAGGTATTGCGGGTCAGGATACAAATTTAGCTTTATCCATAAACTCTGAGATAGATGGTAGTGAATTAGTGGTGCAGGTAAATGTAGTGTCTGAAGAAGCTATAGAAGCTACAGACAAGCTTGTAGTGTATTTATTGGAAGACGGGATAGTTTACCCTCAGGCAAATTATTTAAATAACGATGCATCAAGCCAGTTTTATGGACTAGGTGATCCAATTCCAGATTTTGTTCACGATGAAGTGCTAAGGGATGCCTTATCAGCAGTTTTGGGTGATCAAATTTCTGCAACAGAAGCCTTAACAGAATATATAAGTTCATATACCTTTGAATTGCCAAGTGACTACGTAGTAGATAATTTGCTGTTAGTTGCTATGGTGGTTGATGAAAATAACACAGCAAAAAATGCTCAAGTTGCACATGTTAATGAGAATAAGCCTTATGAGTAAACATGAGATTTATACTAATATAATTACAAAAAAAACGCCACTCAATTGAGTGGCGTTTTTTTTGTTAAATTTTATTTATTCTCCCAAGAAAGGGTATTTATAATCACTTGGACTTACAAATGTTTCCTTAATCATTCTTGGCGAGACCCATCGTAACAAGTTTTGAGCACTTCCTGCTTTGTCATTGGTTCCAGATGCTCTAGCACCTCCAAAGGGTTGTTGGCCAACAACAGCACCAGTTGGTTTGTCATTAATATAGAAGTTTCCAGCACAATTTTCTAAAGCTTTTGTGGCTTCAGCGGCAGCAAATCTATCGGTAGAGAAAATAGCTCCTGTCAAAGCATATGCACTAGTTTGGTCAACTAATTTTAAAGTTTCGGCATATTGGTTGTCCTCGTAGACATAAATTGTGATTACCGGACCAAAGAGCTCTGTGCACATTGTAGTGTACTTTGGATCTTTTGTTACGATAACTGTTGGTTCTATGAAATAACCTTCAGATTTGTCATAGCCACCGCCTACAATAATTTCGGCGTCTTTATCTGTTTTGGCTTGATCAATGTATTTTGCTAATTTATCAAAAGAACCTTCATGAATGACCGCGGTAACGAAATTGTTTAGATCTTCGGGTGATCCCATTTTAAATGAATTGACATCTTCGATAACATGAGATTTAACAGTATTCCATAAGCTTTTAGGAATATAGGCTCTAGAAGCTGCGCTACATTTTTGTCCTTGGAATTCAAAAGCACCACGAACAATGCCTGTTGCTACTTGCTTGGCATTGGCAGATGGATGTGCGACAATAAAGTCTTTACCTCCAGTTTCCCCAACGATTCTCGGGTAAGTTTTGTAGTTGTGGATGTTGTTTCCAATTTTTTTCCATAATTCTTTGAAAATATATGTAGAACCTGTAAAATGCAGCCCAGACAAATCTGGACTTGCCATTACGGTGTCTGTAATCATTTCTGGGTCACCGAAAACGACATTAATTACCCCTGGTGGCACTCCAGCTTCTTTAAATACATCCATTACCACTTTTGCAGAGAAAATTTGACTATCGCTTGGTTTCCAAACCACAACATTACCCATTAGAGCCATACATGCAGGTAAGTTTCCTGCTATGGCAGTAAAGTTGAAAGGTGTAACTGCGTAAGTGAAACCTTCTAGTGGTCTGTATTCAATTCTATTCCAAGCGTCACTTGTGCTTTCTGGTTGCTCATGATAGATGTCGGTCATAAACTGTACATTAAACCTTAAGAAGTCTATAAGCTCACAAGCCGCGTCAATTTCTGCTTGATGAACTGTTTTTGATTGTGCTATCATAGTTGCAGCATTAATCTTAGCTCTATAAGGGCCTGCGATTAATTCAGCAGCTCTTAAGAAAATTCCAGCACGTTGTTCCCAAGGCATTTGAGACCATGTTTTTCTAGCTTCTAGTGCAGTGCTGATTGCAGTTTCAACATGAGATTTTTCAGCCAAATGATAGGTCCCAACAGTATGTTGATGATCGTGTGGAGGTGACATTGTTCTCGTGTTTCCTGTTGTTACATCTTCGCCATTGATATACATAGGTACATCAATTTTGCTATTGTACATTTCTTTGTAAGCGGCTAATACTGCCTCGCGCTCTGGCGAACCAGGGGCGTATCCTTTTACTGGCTCATTGACAGCGACAGGGACATTAAAAAAACCTTTTCCCATGATTATTATTTTTAATTAAGAATTATTAAAATTTAAAGCGCAAATGTACAATTTTTTTTGTGCACAAATTTCTCTAATATATAGAGGCTGTTTGTGCTTAATAAAAAGATTTTTTGTAAGTTGGACTTTGTATTTTAGAATTTTGTATAATATGTGTACAGTAACGCTAATACCTTTGCGAAATAATGATTTTGTTTTGACTTCAAATAGGGATGAATCGCCTAATAGAGTGGCTTTGCCTCCAGATTTTTATAAATATAATAACAGGCAGCTTTTATACCCAAGAGATGAACAGTCTAAAGGGTCTTGGATTGCGGTTTCCGATAATAAGCGGTTGATTTGTTTGCTTAATGGCGGTTTTGAAAATCATAGTCGTAAGCTAAAATATCGTTTAAGTCGTGGTGTTGTGGTTAAGGAGTTGCTAGTGACTGATGATATTGAAAGGGCTATAACTGTGTATGACTTTGACGATATAGAGCCTTTTACAATGGTTGTTGTGGAGTGGCAAACTAATCTTAAGTTCTATGAACTTGTTTGGGATGGTAATTTTAGGCATTTTAAAAGATTGCCCTTGAACGCTCGGATTTGGTCGTCTTCAACATTATATGATATTAACATGCGAACAGAACGCGAGTTTTGGTTTGATCGTTTTATAAAAGATAAGGACTTAAATGCTGAAATAATGTTTCAATTTCATAGTGAAACCGAAATTAAGAATAAGGATTTTGGAGTAATTATGGATCGTGGTTTTGTTAAAACAACTAGTATAACAAGCGTAAGGAAGATAGACGAACGATTAGAGATGCACTATAAGGATCTCTTTGAAAATACAAACCATTTAAAAACTATAGCGACACCTTTAAACTGTATATGAAAGATAATACTGGGATTATTTTAACGCTAGCTTATCCAGAGACTATTGTAAGGGTTGCTAAAGAGTGGTATTCGCCATACTTAAGGTATTTTGGTATTGGTAAAAAAAACTATGTGCGTGCGGGGCATGCGGCGATGGTTTTGATTGATAAGGGAACTGGTGTTTTAGAGTATTATGACTTTGGACGTTACATTACCTCTGTGCCTAATGGACGAGTACGCGGAAAAATTACAGATCATGAATTAAATTTTCCGTTGCAAGCTGATATAGTAGATGGAGAAATTGTTAATCTTAATGAGGTTTTAAAATTTTTAGCTACGCATCCAAAGCTTACACATGGGGAAGGGAAAATGATAGCTTCCGTTTGTAATGAAGTCCATTATCAACGTGCAAGGAATAAGGTGTTGGAAATGCAGAAGCAGCAATTTATTAGGTATGCAGCGTTTAAAAAAAAGGCAAGTAATTGTGCGCGATTTGTAGCATCAGTACTGATAGCGGGTGTTACTAATGAAAATATAAGGAAAAAACTTTTGAAATCGACCCGATTTACACCAAGTACAATTGGTAATGTTGCTATTGCTGGTGTTAATAATAGAGTGTATGAAGTTAGTGGTAAAGGAGTGATTTCGGAATTTAAATCTACAGTTTCTAAAGAAAATCGGCGTTTGTTTTTAGATAGGCTTAAAAATCATCAACCTAATTTAGAGGGTAACCTAGAGCCTAGAGCAGTAAGTCATGTTGCTGCCCATGCACAATGGTTAAGTGGTGTTGCGGCTGGAGCTTGGTTTGAATTGTATGTAACGGATGTGAACATGCATTATAGGTTTCGGCGTATTTCGCCTTACGGAAATGTTGATGTGGATGGAGTCTATAAGATTGATCAATCCCATTTTGATTATAGTTTAGATTATGAGTTTGTACATTATTCCAATTGCCAATTCTATCATGTAAGGCAAAACGATAAGATGTTTAGGTTTGATTTAGTAGAGAAAATTAATTAAGTGCAAAAGGTGTACTTAGTTTAAAGCTAGGGATATATACCTTAAATTTCTGAGCATTGGTGAAATTTGACATATTGTAGTGTCCTTTCATTGCTCCAAAAGGAGACGTTAATAAACATCCCGAATTGTAGGTGTGCGATTCGCCAGGTTTTAAAATGGGTTTTTTCCCAATTATACCTTCGCCATTGACAATTGTTTCAGAGTTTAGGGCGTCCAATATACGCCAATGTCTTGAGTTGAGTTGTACAAGATCTTTACTTTGGTTTTCAATGATTACGGTATATTCAAAAGCAAAGCATATTTTGGATTTTTTATAAAATGTACCTTCGAAATGTGTTTCGACAGAGATTTTTATACCTTTTGTAATTTGTTGTACCATTTCGTTACAATCTTATTATGCTTAAAAATAAATAAAAAATACGAATAAGAGTGGGTGTGAGGAGTGATTTTAGGAAAACCTTAGTAATTTGATGTGAATATGACATGAATTAGTGGCTTAAATTGGTTGAGTTCACTTGTCCAAAACCAATAGCTTTATCATATCTTGCACCAAGGTCTCTGTAATAGATTAGTACTTTATAGTCGTTTTCTGTTTGGTTGTAATTTCCACTAATAGCACCTTCATTCAGAGTCCCGTGTTCATCTACTAAGACATATTTGTAGTTGTAAAAACCTTGTTTTAATTTGAGTGTCGTTTCGTATAAACCAGTATTTTGGTTAAAATTCATTTTTGTGCTTGGTTCAAGAGCGTAATTGTTAAAGCCGCCATAAACATGAATGGTGCTTCCGTCAATCTGTTCTGGGTATTGAAGCGCAAAATGAATTATTGTATAATCGGCTTCTATAGAAGGATTGTCTCTGTCTAAGACTGTAACTAAGAAATTTCCATTAATGTCTGGGTTGTACGTGTATGGGTGTTTAGACCTGTTTAGGTCAGCAAATAGATAGCTGTGGTAAAGGTTTTGTAGGTCTATGGATTGCACTCCTATATTTGCGCCCCTTACATCTTTGTTTTCAAAAAATAAATATTCATTTCCACCCCAAAAACTCGTCTCTGTGTCATATTTGTATATGAGCTCGTTACCCATGGTGTATAAGGGTTTTATGTCTGAAATTGCTGTTGATAGGTTGTTGTTTTGTATAATTAAAGCTTTTACGTTTTGGTTGGGATTGCTAAAATTTAGATGTAACGAATTAACATTAAAATCAATGGATTGTTTCTCATTAATCGTACTTACGTCTCTAGAACGTTTTACGGCAACGGCAACATTGGCTAGATTTTCATAAACAATAAATTTTCTACTAAACATTAGCGTGTCATAATCATCGTAAATTTTCAAGATATAGTTTCCTGAAACTTTTAGTCGAGTTTGTTGGTTAGGAATTTGTAGTTTATAATTGGAATAAATTTGATACGTGTTAAAAGAATTCTCATAGCTTACAATTCTTTGATAGTCAAATCCTTGGATGTATTCAGATTTCATTAAGCTAGAAGGGTTCCAGTCGTAGTCAAAATGTTCAATAACATAATAAAAGTCCTCTTCATCACCATTTAAAGCGTCAAATTCTAAGGTAAGAGGGTCGTTGAATTTTAATATAGGTAGTTCACCTTGGTTGGTGTTGCTTTTAAAAATAATAGTTTTGATAAAATCGGGCGGATGTATTTCGTGTTCGGTCTGTGAAATGCTAAAAAACGATATGCAGAGAAAGTATAAAACTAAGTATTTCATGGGTTTGGAAATCGTAAATTGAACATGTAAAGATAATCAAAATGTATATCTAAACATAAATTGTTATTTAGAATTGGTATAAATAGAAAAGTCATGCGTTTACAGGTTAGATATAAATGATAAAGTTTGTATTTTTGCACCGATTTTCAGACAACTAATTTCAATTAAAAGCATATGTCCAACGGCATTCGAATTAAAAAAGGTCTTGACATAAAACTCATAGGTGCTGCTAAACAAGAAACTAGCAATGCTATAGTGAGTAACTACTACACTATAAGACCTGAGGATTTTCATGGCATAATTCCAAAGATGGTAACCAAAGTTGGCTCAAAAGTAAAGGCAGGTGAAACTGTGTTTTATGATAAGAGTAATGAAGCTATTAAGTTTGCTTCACCTGTTTCTGGTGAAATTGTGGATATTTTACGTGGTGAAAAAAGAAAAATTTTAGCAATTAAAATCCAAGCGGATAAATCACAGATGTATCAAGATTTTGGTAAAGTTGATGCCAAGACTGCAGATGCAGGTGCAATTAAAGACGCATTAATGGCTTCTGGGTGTTGGACTTTTGTAAAGCAACGTCCTTATGACATAATTGCCAATCCAGATAACGTACCAAAAGCAATCTTTATTTCGGCATATGCAAGTGCACCTTTAGCTGCTGATTATGATTATACGTTACAAGGTAAAGAAGCTGCCTTGCAAGAGGCTGTCACAGCATTGGCTAAGTTGACTGAAGGTAAAGTTCACGTATGTGTTGGAAAAGATTCAAATTCTCCAATGGCAGGTCTTTCAGGACTTACTTTGCATAAAGTTTCTGGGCCGCATCCATCTGGTAACGTTGGTACTCAGATTAATAAGATTGATCCTATAAATAAGGGCGAAATGGTTTGGACAGTAACACCGCAAGATTTGGTAATCATTGGGGAGTTATTGTTGACAGGTAAATACAATGCAGAGCGCTTAGTCGCTATGGTTGGGTCGGCTGTTCAAGAACCGAGGTACTTCGTAACAAAGATTGGTAGTGAAATTGCTACAATGATATATGATAAAGGCATAGATAAAGATGCAAATGTTAGAGTGATTTCTGGTAATGTATTGTCTGGTCGTCAAATACAACTAGATGGTACTTTAGGGCATTATGATAATGTGATTTCTGTGATTCCGGAAGGCGATGATTATGAGTTGTTTGGGTGGAATAAGCCAATATTTAATAAAATATCTACATCTAGAGCACTGACTTTTTCTTGGTTAACACCAAATAAAACATACGATTTAAACACCAATACCAATGGTGAACATCGTGCTTTTGTGGTAACAGGAGGCTATGAGGAAGTTTTTCCGCTAGATATTTATCCAATGCAAATCCTAAAAGCATGTATGTATAAAGATTTAGACGAAATGGAAGCACTAGGAATGTATGAGGTGGCACCAGAAGATTTCGCATTGACAGAATTTGTATGTGTGTCTAAGCAACCACATCAAAAAATAATTAGAGAAGGTCTAGACTTAATGATTAAAGAAATTGGATAGCCATGGGTTTAAAAAGTAATTTACATAACTTAAAAGAAAAGTATAAAGGAACCAAAATGGCACCTGCGTTTAACGCAATCCACACCTTTTTATACTTGCCAAATGAAACCACTCACGGTGGAACACATATTAAAGCAGCCGATGATTTAAAGCGTACTATGAATATCGTTATAATGGCGATGGTACCTTGTTTGATTTTTGGGATGTTTAATGCAGGTTATCAACACCATTTAGCTATTGGGGACATCACTGAAAAAGCGACTGGTTTTCTTGGAGCTTCGTTTTGGACAATGGACAATTTAATTATAGGCTTATGGAAAATATTACCATTAGTAATTGTATCTTATGGGGTTGGATTATTAATTGAGTTCATTTTTGCAATTATTAAAAAGCATGAAGTTGAAGAGGGGTACTTGGTTACTGGTATGTTAGTGCCATTAATTGTGCCTATTGATATTCCATTATGGATGCTTGCGGTTGCAGTTGCCTTTGGTGTAGTTATTGGAAAAGAAGTGTTTGGTGGTACAGGAATGAATATCTTAAACCCTGCACTTACAATTAGAGCATTCTTATTCTTCGCTTACCCTACTTGGATGTCTGGAGATAAAGTTTGGGTTCATGGTGCTGTGGAAAGAGCAGGAAATCCAGCAGATGCTATAACAGGAGAAACCATTTTAGGTGGATTGGCACAGAATAAAGGAACTTTAGGATACGACTGGTTAGATATGTTCTATGGCATTATTCCTGGTTCTGTAGGAGAAACATCGACTTTGTTAATTATAGTCGGAGGTTTATTCTTAATTTTTACTAAGATTGGAAGTTGGAGGATTATGTTGTCTTCTGTAATTGGGGCATTAATTATGGGAGCAATCTTTAATCTAGTAGCCGATACTGGCATTATAACTAGTACAAGTAAATTTTATCAATTAATGAGTACGCCGTCTTGGCACCATTTGTTAATAGGAGGGTTTGC
This sequence comes from Flavobacteriaceae bacterium, assembly GCA_013215095.1. Classification (GTDB taxonomy): domain Bacteria; phylum Bacteroidota; class Bacteroidia; order Flavobacteriales; family Flavobacteriaceae; genus DT-34. The sequence continues at coordinate 22,982 of JABSPM010000094.1, forward strand.
ATTTGGTACGGTATTTATGGCAACAGATCCTGTTACAGCTTCGCAAACCAATAAAGGGAAGGTAATATATGGGTTCTTCGTTGGATTTATCTCTATTATGATTAGAGTATTTAATCCTGCATACCCTGAAGGCGTAATGCTTGCCATTTTATTAATGAATGTATTTGCCCCAACAATTGACCATTATGTGGTTCAAGGGAATGTGAAGAAGAGATTAAAACGTGCAAAAGTTAAAACAGCATAGGGATGAGTAATAAGACAGATTCAAATTCATATACGATATTATTTGCCATCGGAATGGTAGTAGTTGTAGGTTCTTTATTAGCGTTTGTAGCGTCGTCATTACGACCAAAAATTGATGAAAACAAACGTATAGAGAAACAACAAAATATCCTATATACCATGGGAGTGCATGAAAATGGTGATACAAACGTTGCTTTTGTTGCAGATGATAAAGTAGCTGATGCATTTAACAAGTACATTACAAAACAGCTAGTTATTACCAAGGCTACTAATGTTGAAGAAAACGATAATGCTTATTTAATAGATATTAAAAAGGAGCAGCAAAATGCCAAGGATGGTATAGAAAGGCAACTACCTTTATTTATAGGAGAAAAAGATGGTAAGACATTTTACATTGCTCCAATTAGAGGGAAAGGATTATGGGATGCGGTTTGGGCCTATATTGCTATGGATCAAAATATGATAGTTCAAGGAGCATATTTTGACCATAAAGGTGAAACTGCAGGACTTGGTGCTAATATTAAAGAGCGTTATTTTATGGATGATTTTATTGGAGAGCACTTATTAAATACCCAAGGCAGCTTTGTAGGTATTGCAATTTCTAAAAGTAATGGGGATCCATTAAATGAAGACAAAATAGATAACGCGGTGGATGCGATTGCAGGAGCAACAATTACTGGAGATGGTGTAGCGGCAATGATTAAGTCTGAACTTAAATTGTATGTGCCTTATTTTAAAACTTTAAAAAACTAACAGTATATGGGACTTTTATCAAAAAAAGACGCAGCTTTAATTAAAGATCCATTAGCAGATAACAACCCAATTACAATACAAGTATTAGGTATTTGCTCGGCATTGGCAATTACAGCCCAATTAAAGGCATCGATAGTAATGACTATTTCCGTGGTCTTCGTATTAGGCCTAGGGAACGTCGTGATTTCGTTAATTAGAAATATAATACCATCTAAAATTAGAATTATTGTACAGTTGACGGTAGTTGCTGCACTGGTAATTATAGTAGATCAGGTGTTAAAGGCATTCTCTTATCAGTTAAGTAAAGAACTAGGTGCATTTATTGGATTAATTATTACAAATTGTATTATTATGGGACGTTTTGAGGCATTTGCTTTAGGAAATGGCCCTTGGAAATCATTTTTAGATGGTATTGGTAATGCTCTAGGTTATGGTGTGCTTTTAATTATTGTTGGATTCTTTAGAGAACTATTAGGGTCGGGAACATTACTAGGATATAAAGTATTAGGAGACCCTATTGGAAAAACAGGATTATATGCTATCGGATATGAAAATAATGGATTTATGTTATTGGCACCTATGGCTTTAATTGTTGTTGGAATCATAATTTGGGTACAGCGTAGTAGAAATAAAGCATTAATTGAGGACCACTAGAAAGAACATTTACTATGGAACATTTAGAATTATTTTTTAAATCAATATTTATTGATAATATGGTATTCGCAACGTTTTTAGGAATGTGTTCCTATCTTGCGATATCAAAAAAAGTATCAACATCTGTTGGTATGGGAGCTGCCGTAATTTTCGTATTATGTGTTACGGTACCTGTAAACTGGTTATTAGATCAATATATTTTGCAGCCTGGAGCTCTAGGAAAGTGGTTAGGTGAAGACTATAGCTCATATGACTTGAGTTTCTTATCATTCATCATGTTTATTGCAACCATTGCAACCATGGTACAATTGGTAGAAATTATTGTCGAGAAATTTGCACCAGCATTGTATAATTCTTTAGGTATCTTTTTGCCATTGATAGCTGTAAACTGCGCCATTTTGGGAGGATCCTTATTTATGCAATCGCGTGAGATTCCAACTATAAGTTTAGCCGCCGTGTACGGTTTGGGTTCTGGTATTGGCTGGTTCTTGGCCATTTTATCTATAGCAGCAATTCGTGAAAAAATTAGATATTCTAACGTGCCGCCTGCATTAAGAGGATTAGGAATAACCTTTATTATTACGGGTTTAATGGCTATAGGATTTATGAGTTTTGGTGGTATGTTAACAGGTGGTGATGAAGAACCAAAAGAGGCATCCAAAACAGCGGGAGACGTTAAAATACAGGACGAAGTGCAAAAGGATGTAAAAAAAATAGCTGATAACCATATAAAAGGAATAGAATAACATGATATTAGCAGCAAGTACATTAGGAACAATTCTGGCAACTGTAGGAGCATTTTTAGTATTAACATTGCTTCTAGTTGGGTTATTATTGTTCATAAAGCAAAAATTAGCACCATCTGGTCCTGTGAAAATTAAGATCAATGGCGAACGCGAAGTAGAAGTGGCTTCTGGAGGAACACTTCTATCTACTTTAGGAAACGAAAAAATATTTTTACCATCAGCTTGTGGTGGTGGTGGAACTTGTATTCAATGTGAATGTCATGTCACAGCTGGAGGGGGTGAAGCTTTACCAACTGAAACACCACACTTTAGTAGAAAAGAATTACAACATGGCGCACGTTTAGCATGTCAAGTAAAGGTAAAGCAAGACATGGAAATTACAATTCCAGAAGAGATTTTTGGAATTAAGAAATGGGAAGCTGAAGTGGTACGTAATTATAATGTAGCCTCATTTATTAAAGAATTTGTAGTGCGTATTCCTGAGGATATGAACTATAAAGCTGGTGGGTATATTCAAATTGAAATTCCAGAGTGTGAAATAAAGTATGCTGATATTGATATTACTGCACACCCTGAAGAACATGAAACTCCAGATAAGTTTCAAGCAGAGTGGGATAAATTTGGACTATGGCCTTTAGTTATGAAAAATGACGAAGTAGTAGAGCGTGCATATTCTATGGCGTCTTACCCAGCGGAAGGGCGTGATATCATGTTAAATGTGCGTATTGCTACGCCGCCATGGGATCGTGCTAAAAATGGTTGGATGGATGTAAATCCGGGGGTTGCATCGTCTTATATTTTCTCAAGGAAATCAGGTGATAAAGTAACCATTTCTGGACCTTATGGGGAGTTCTTTATTAACGAATCTGACGCAGAAATGTTATATGTCGGTGGTGGAGCTGGTATGGCACCAATGCGTTCGCATTTATATCACTTATTTAAAACATTAGAAACAGGAAGAACCGTAACCTATTGGTATGGAGGTCGATCTAAACGTGAGTTATTCTACTTAGAGCATTTCTATGAGTTAGAACGTAAGTTCCCTAACTTTAAATTCTTCTTGGCATTATCAGAGCCTTTACCAGAAGATAATTGGAAAGTGAAAAAAAATATTCATGATGATGAGGGAGATGGATTTGTTGGATTTATACATAATTGTGTAATTGATAATTATTTAAGTCTACACGAAACTCCAGAGGATATTGAACTGTACTTTTGCGGCCCACCATTAATGAATAATGCCGTGCAGAAAATGGGTGAAGATTTTGGTCTTGCTGATGAAAACATTAGGTTTGATGACTTTGGAGGATAACCATTCTATGACAAAGTTTAAATTTTGTACGGTATGTCCTGTATAAGAATATATTTTAAACCCAGCACTAAGGTGTTGGGTTTTTTATATCATATCATAAAACTTATTTATACTCAATAATTAAAAATTGAGCGGTTGTCTTACCAATATTAAGTACTTCGTGTGAAGTAATACTATCTTTTTTGAAACTATATCCATTTGGGACATTGACTTCTCTTGTGCCTTTAGCATCTGTGATTTTAAACTTTCCACCTACAAGGGTGTAGCCAAAATGGGGCTCATGATAATGCTGTTCATGTCCAATATTTGGAGGAAATGTACATTTAAGTATTCGAATTTTTGGGTTATCTTCAAGAATCTCACATACACGTTCACCATTCCAACCGGCATCAAATGGATCTGGAAACGTAGTGTTTTCTTTACAGTTAATTATTACCAATAATAAATAAAGATATAAGGTAAGGCGAATAGATTTTTGCATGTTTTAGAGAAATATTAAAAATCTAATATACCAAAAACCAATTTATTAGCGTTAATACTAAAAAAATCAAATTGCTTTAATTTATGAAAAGAATCTTACTTCTTATTGGTGTCATTGTGGTGTTTCTGTTTGGAACACTGCAGGTTATACCTTTAGAAAACGATATAAAACAACTAAGTATTGCTATTAATGTGGACGATCATATTAATAGGGATCAATTGACGATTGCATCGAGAGTAAAACCGCCACAAGGCTATAAGCGGCTAAATTATCCTGAAGGGTCTTTTCAAAACTATTTACGAAATTACCTTTTAAAACCTTTTGGTACTGTAATTGTTAATTATGATGGCTCAGAATATTATTGGCAACAAGGGCATATAGGGATATTAGATATACCAGTACCAAAACATGGATTACAGCAGTGTGCTGATGCGCTTATAAGAGTGCGCAGCGAATACCTTTGGGAGCAAAATAGAAAAGATGAAATTGGATTTAATTTTACCAGTGGACATTATTGTTCTTGGCTAAAATATGCAGAGGGGTATCGCCCAATAATACAAGGGAATAAAGTTACTTTTCATAAAACCGCCTCTATGGATAGTTCTAAAACGAATTTTTATAAATACTTAAATTTGATTTATCTGTATTCTGGAACCTTATCATTATATGAGGAGTTGCCTAAAATCAATAATGTTAAAAATTTAGAAATAGGGGATATGCTTATTAAGGGTGGATCACCTGGCCATGTTGCTATTATTTGTGATGAAGTTATTAATGAGAGCGGAGAGAAATTGTTTTTATTATTTCAAGGAAATACGCCTGCGCAAAGTGTACATCTGGTTAAAAATTTGGAAGATACCAGTATTTCACCTTGGTATCAACTAAAAAAAGATGCTTTGATTCCAGTGTCTAATTACACCTTTTATGATTCTAAATTTGTAAGATTTAAATAAAGTGAGTGCCTTATAATTTCAGTTAAAATCTATTTTTAGGTGAATAACGAAAATTGTATTTTCGCAACATGAGTAAACCGCTTACAAAACAGGAGTTGCACAACCTCGCTATGAACCACGTGGGTAAGGATTTAGAACAACGTGGTTTTGAATTTGTAGCTATCAATAGTCAATTAAAAAAACATCCACAGTTTGTTTGTATAGATAAGAATAATCAATATTTTTTTGTGATTGTCAATGCTGTAATGCTTCCTGATAATCCAAACAATTATGATGTTATTTGGATGGAAACATTTAAGAAACACGCAAGAGAAAAAAATGCTAAAGTTCTATACGCAGGAGTTGGTTTGGGTAACCCGAAAGGCGAATCGCTTCCAATTTACTTAGATGAAGCCTACTTGATAGAATATAACGGTATTCAGGTGATTGAAACCAACCTAAATTAAGATTGAATAATTCTATAATGGACCTTAAAAACTGATGTGTGAAGTACTATGCCTTTGTAAGTGACTTAGCGTTTTTATACCAAGACTTTACTTAAAAAAAATCATAGCTAGGAGGACTTTAGCTGGTTACTTATAATCAAAAGAGTACTATGCGTTTAGCTATTTAGGAGTGCTTATATTGGCAATATACCCCAATTTACAGTAAGCGGATTTAAGCTATAAATAGCAATTAAATTGTCGTTCAAAACTCAAAAATAATTAGATTATATGCTATTTTTGCTATTATGTAAGATTACGAATTAAAATTTAGCGCTTAAACTTATTAATATATGAAAAAAATAGCATTATTTGTAGTACTTTCAATATGTTTTTCTTGTCAAAGAGAGATTATAAACACTAAAATTTCTGGGCCAGTATTCGGAACTTCATATAGTATACAATATTATTCGGAAGACACTCATGATGTTAAGAAAGCCTGTGATAGTCTATTTGAAGTTATTAATCAATCCATGTCAACCTATGACTCTAGCTCTATTATTTCAAAAATTAATAAAAATGAAGACGTAGAGATTGACACACATTTTAAGACTGTATTGGAAGCGTCAAAATTAGTATATAGGCATACACAAGGTGCTTTTGACCCAACAATTGGTGCTGTAGTCAATGCTTGGGATTTTGGACCAGAAGGTAAAATTGAAAACTTAGATAGTGTTAAGGTAAAGGAAATGATGCGGGTTGTAGGGTTAAATCGAGTAGGGATTGTTAATAACAAACTACAAAAACCTGAAATCATAAAAATGGACTTTAATGCTATTGCTAAGGGCTATGGTGTAGATGTCATCAGCGACTATTTAGAGTCGAAAGGTGTTAAGGATTATATCGTAGAAATTGGAGGGGAAATAAGAACTAGGGGGATTAACAAAGAGAAAGGAACTCAATGGGTTGTAGGAGTGGAAGCACCACGTTTTGATGGCGAACAATCACTAATGAATACCATTGTAATAAAAGATAAAGCGCTGGCTACCTCAGGAACATATCGTAAATTTAAAGTGGATGCTTTAGGGCGTCGATATGCGCATATTATAGATGCTAAAACGGGTTATCCAAGCCAAACGAATTTGCTGAGTATTTCTGTAATAGCAGATAACTGTACTTTGGCAGATGCTTATGCTACGGCATTTAAAACCATGGGTATTGAGAAAATAAAAAGATTTTTGGAAACACACAGCGAGCTACAAGTCTTTTTAATTTTTGAAAATGAAGGCAAAGAGATAGAAAGCTTGACTTTAAATGGATTTCCAGAGTAGCCTTTTTAGAATACGACAAAATTTTCAATATTTAAGAGCAGATGAAATGAGATTGGTCTTCACAATTAATCAATTCAAAAGGTGAGCCACCTATAGAGATAATCTTTGTTTTGGTCAATTGTTCAACTAAAATTATGGTTTTTTAAGATACTGTATGTACTGCCAGAAGAAGCCAACCAACGATAAACAGTAAACCACCGATAGGCGTAATAGGACCTAGAAATCTAAGTTTTTTCCCTTTTGCAGCACTAATGACTAAACCATAAATGCTAAAAGAAAACAAGACAATTCCTAGGGTAAAACACCAATACATAGCTGTACTGGTATAATGGATATTAAAACCTATACTTAGTAATGCAATAGCATGATACATTTGGTATTTAACTCCAGTTTCAAAACTCTTAAGTTGGTCTTCAGATAGCATTTTTTTCAAGGCATGTGCACCAAAAGCACCGAGAAGTACGGCTAGCATTCCAAAGATAGCGCCAGTTATGATAACTATATTTTGCGACATAATTTTAGGATTTATTTGCGAACTAAAGGTATAATTTCACCTTTGGCTAAGCAATATTTTTGTATTTCTTTTTCAGAAAATTGATGGGTGTAATTTACCTCTTCAACAGTAAAACCTATACTTCTAAGTTTGTCAAAATAATCACGACCATAGACACGGACATGGTCATATTGTCCAAATAGTTTTGCGCGTTCTTTGGGGTCAGTAATGCTATTATCTTCAAAGGTTGTTTTGCGATTGAGGTCTTGAGGAATTTGAAAAACACCAAAACCACCTGGTTTCAAAATACGATAGAGTTCTTGCATCGCTTTGGTATCATCAGGAATATGTTCTAAAACATGATTACATAAAATAATATCAAAGGACGCGTTCTCAAAGGGCAAATTGCAAATGTCTGCTTTCACATCTGCCAATGGCGATTCTAGGTCCGTAGTCACATAGTCTAAATGAGACATCTTCCTGAAACGCTTATAGAACGCCTGTTCAGGAGCAAAATGTAATACCTTTTTAGGACTGGAAAAAAAATCAGTTTCGTTTTTGAGATATAGCCATAGCAAACGATGACGTTCCAAAGATAATGTTGAAGGCGAGAGTACATTATGACGTTGTCTTCCATAGCCATAAGGCAAAAACAATCTAAAGCTCTTTCCATCAATAGGGTCTGTAAAGCGTTTGCCTTTTAAAAAAAATGCTATTATAGGTCGACCTACATAGCTCAGTCTAATGAGTAATGGTCTTGGTATTGTGTTTAATATGAATTTAAAAAGTGATTTCAAAAATTTAAACAAGGCTTGTTTTAGATGTTTTTATTTGAGACGTAATGCTCGTCCATAAATCAATACGATGTTGCAGGGCTTGTTTTGCAACTTCTAGTGCATCATTCCATTTACTATCGTCATCACCACATAATTCTTCAATCATTTTTAAGGATAATGGACCATGCTCATCGCCATCAAGTTCAATATGTCTGTCGAGATAATATTTCAGCTTAGAGCAGTCTTTATTATCTGTTTGTGATTTATCTATAATTTCATAGAACATATCTGGAATAATATCTTCGCGTCCAAAAGTAAATGCCGAGGCAATCTTATGTGCTTCTTTGGAGTCAATGATATCAAATGTAAATTTGATAAAATCAGCAGTTTGTGGTTCAATAGCACTATCTTTTAAACTTTCATCTATGGTCTTGCCATGGCGTAAATGTTTGAGGAAATTATCGATATTAGCAGTGCTGGCGTTAATCTGATGCATGGCATCAAGATACATTTCGTAATGACTTTGCGGTTGTTCTTCGGCGTTTAAATCACTTTCTTCTCCTAAAACAATTTCGTTTATAAAACGTGCTGTAGCAGGGTTTTTAGCAGGCATCCAAGGCACAGATGTTGTGGTCAATTGGTTTTGCAAAGCCTTTAATAGTGACATGAAATCCCATACAGCGAAAATATGAGATTCCATAAAAATTTGGATGTCTTCAATGGTCTTTAGATTGCCATATAAAGGATGTTTATTTAATGCTGCACGTAATGCAGTTAATTCGGTTTCAATAGTGTGTATTCGTGTCATTAGATTTAAATAATTATTGGGTTTTGTCTAAATTCGTCTTCTTCATTACTTTCAATATCTAGTGCGTCATAGATATAGGCAAAAGTTGAAAGCAACTCTGGTTTACCATCTACGATAGCGACATCATGCTCAAAATGAGCACTAGGCTTTTTGTCTAATGTTGTTATTGTCCAACCATCTCTATGTTGTTTGATGCGTTGTGTACCAAGATTGACCATAGGCTCAATAGCTACCACCATACCCTCTATAAATTTCTTACCACGACCACGTTTGCCGTAATTTGGCATTTCTGGAGCTTCATGCATTTTACGACCTAAGCCATGACCTACCAATTCTCTTACCACACCGTATCCGTGTGATTCGCAATGATTTTGGATGGCATACCCAACATCTCCAACACGATTATTAATTTTAAACTCACGAATACCAACATATAAAGATGCTTTTGTAACTTTAAGAAGCTGTTCAACCTCCGGAGAAATTTCTCCAACCGCAAAAGTATAGGCGTGGTCGCCATAAAAGCCATTTTTAATAGCACCACAATCAATGGAAATAATATCACCCGATTTTAAAGGCTCGTTGTTTGGAATACCATGAACAACTTGCTCATTTGGACTCATGCATAGCGTATTAGGAAAGTCGTATAGGCCTAGAAATCCTGGGATTGCTCCTTGCGAACGTATAAATTCTTCTGCCATAGCATCGAGCTGTAATGTTGTAACGCCAGGCTTTACCTCTTTGGCAAGCATGCCTAAAGTTTTAGAGACAACCAAGGCACTTTCGCGCATTAATTCTATTTCTTCTTTGGTTTTTGATATAATCATGTGTTTGTAACAATTGTAGGTGCAAAGATACTCAAAATTAACATGCTATTATTTTAAAAATTAATATGACTTTTTATGCTATTTAGAATGAGTTTAATTAATATTTTTGCAATATAAAATAATTATTATGTACAAATCTGTTAGTGCTCAAGAAGCAGTAAAAGTTATCAAATCTAATGATAGAGTGTACTTGCAGGCAGCGGCTGCCGTACCTCAGGTATTAATTAATGCCATGACTGAGCGTCATGAAGAACTTAAAAATGTAGAAGTTTGTCATCTACATATTGAAGGCGAGGCACCTTATGCTAATCCAGAATTACATGAGAGTTTTCATGTAAATTCCTTTTTTATTGGAAAAAATGTTAGACACACATTAAAAGCAGGAAATGGGTCTTATACTCCAGTTTTTTTAAGTGAATTACCAATTTTATTCAAAAGAAATAATATTGATTTGGACGTGGCATTAATTCATGTTTCGGTTCCAGATAAACATGGGTACTGCTCTTTGGGTGTTTCTGTAGAGGCCACTTTAGCGGCTATTGACAATGCTTCTGTTGTCATAGCACAGGTTAATGAGCAAATGCCAAGAACACATGGAGATGGTATTATTCACTTTAGTGAGATTGATATGTTTGTGGAATGCAATGAGCCCTTACCAGAACATAATTTGGCGCAGCCAACTGAAACGGAACAAAAAATTGGTGATTTTGTAGCAGGATTGATAGAGGACAAAAGCACACTTCAAATGGGTATTGGAAGTATTCCAAATGCTGTGTTGTCGAGGTTAACAAATCATAAAGATTTAGGATTACATACAGAAATGTTTTCTGATGGGGTAATTGATTTGATTTTGAAAGATGTCATTAATGGAAACCATAAAAGCGTTAACCCTGGTCGTGCATTGACAACATTTTTAGTAGGTTCAAAACGTTTGTATGATTATGTAGATGATAATCCATTTGTAGAAATGCGCGAATGTGATTATACAAATGATGTTGCTATTATTAGACAAAATAAAAAGATGGTAGCCATTAACTCTGCTGTAGAAGTTGATGTCACGGGTCAAGTTTGCGCAGATTCTATTGGTTCCAAAATGTACTCGGGTGTAGGTGGTCAAATGGATTTTATTAGAGCAGCCTCTTTAAGTGATGGCGGAAAAGCAATTATAGCATTGCCATCGATAACCAAAAATGGAATTAGTAGAATTGTGCCATCATTAAAACCAGGAGCTGGTGTTGTAACGACAAGAGCTCATGTTCACTATGTTGTAACCGAGTATGGTGTGGCCAATTTATATGGAAAAACCATTAAAGAACGTGTAAAAGCTTTAGTAAATATTGCGCATCCAGATCATAGGGAATTCATAGATAGACAATATTTTGAATTACTATAACCTCATCTGACTGCTAGTGTTTTTAATTTAAGAATTGAAAAGGTTTCGAAAGAAACCTTTTCTTTTTTTACTTTGAACTAGAGGCATTTGGTTTGTTAGCATTTGATACATTTCTCCCCAGCCCAAAACACCGCCAATATTTCTATCGTCAATAAATAAATCAGCGTTAATTTTACGACTGTAGGTGTTATCAAACTGTTCTTCGGGAAAACTATTATTCACAGCATAGAAGCTTATGCCATTGGTCTTGCAGAAAGCTACAGCTTCTTCTAAGCGGTCGCCGCTTCTATAGGTCCAAAGAATGATACGATGCCCATCTTCCATCAATTTTTTTAAAGTTTCAAATGCAAAGATACGAGGTTTTCCAATACCAGGATAAGCGTCTTCAACGATAGTGCCGTCAAAGTCTACGGCAATAGTAAGTTTGTTATGGAGGTTCATTGTTAGTGTGATTTTGGTCTAAATTAAGGAATTCTGAGTCATTTCGGATGGTTTTTCTATGCCTAATAATGTTAAAATTGTCGGTGCAATATCTCCAAGAATTCCGTCTTTTATATGTGTTAAGTTATTATCAATAAGTATAATTGGTACAGGGTTGGTCGTGTGGGCAGTATGTGGGCTACCATCAGGATTAATCATGGTTTCACAATTGCCGTGGTCTGCAATTAATAATGTTGTATAATTATGTTTTAATGCTGTAGTTACAACGTCTTTAACACATTGGTCAACGACTTCGCAGGCTTTTATGGCAGCTGCCATAACTCCCGTATGTCCTACCATATCACCATTGGCAAAATTTAGGCAAACAAAATCAGGATTTCCTTTTTCTAATTCAGGAATTAAAGCATCTCGCAATTGATAAGCACTCATTTCAGGCTTTAAGTCATAAGTAGCTACCTTTGGAGAATTTCTTAAAATTCTGGTTTCCCCCTTAAATGGCGCTTCGCGTCCTCCCGAAAAGAAAAAAGTGACATGTGGGTATTTTTCAGTTTCTGCAATACGTATTTGCGATTTACCATGCGCCTCTAAAACTTCTCCCAGTGTGTTTTCTAGATTTTCCTTGTTGAAAATGACATGAATGCCATCAAATGTAGCATCGTAATTAGTCATAGTAACATAATACAATGCGAGCTTTTGCATGTCAAATTCATGAAAATCCTGCTGAGATAAAGCTTGGGTTAATTGTCGACCTCTATCCGTTCTAAAATTAAAAAAGATAACCACATCATCAGTGTTAATCGTTGCCACAGGTGTATCGTTTTCTGTAAGGATAATGGGTCTAATAAACTCATCTGTAATACCGTTATCATAACTTTTTGCAATAGCGTCTAGAGCGTTTGTTGCGGTTTGCCCTTTTGCATTAACGATAGCATCATAAGCCATTTGAATACGGTCCCATCGTTTATCTCTATCCATTGCATAATAACGTCCAATCACAGTGGCAAGCTTTCCATTGGTTTTGTCTAGATGATTTTCCAATTCTGAAATGAAACCATAGCCAGATTTTGGGTCTACGTCACGACCATCGGTAAAAGCATGAACATATTTTTTGGAAACCCCAAAGTCTTCTGCAGCCGCTAGTAATCCAAATAAATGATTGATATGAGAATGGACACCACCATCACTTACCAATCCAAGAAAATGAATGGACTTGTTGTTGGATTTTGCATGCCTAAAAGCCTCAAGAAGTACCTGCTCATTTTGTAAAGCGTTCTGTTTTATTGCTAAATTGATTTTGGCTAAATCTTGATATACAATTCTACCCGCGCCAAGATTCATATGTCCAACTTCACTATTTCCCATTTGACCCTCAGGTAAACCTACATGACATCCATCCGTTCTTAAGCTGGCATGAGGATACGTGTTGTATAGTGTGTCTATAAAAGGCGTTTGGGCATTATCTATGGCAGAGACTTTAGGGTCTGGAGACATGCCCCAGCCATCTAAAATCATTAGAATTGTTTTTTTGTTCATCAATGAAAATTTGTTACAAATATAAATAACAAAATCCTGCTATTTTGCAGGATTTTTTAAAAGTATGTTTTAATCGCAGAATTTACTGGTTTCTGTATTTTTTTATGGAAGCTTTTATTTTTTCAATACGATTTTCTGGGTCAGGGTGCGTACTTTGAAATTCAGGAACTCTATTTGGACCTGCCGCAGTTTTTAAAATTTGCATGACACCAATCATCTCTTCGGGATTATAACCCGCGTCAATCATGAATTTTACACCAAGATCATCACTTTCTAGTTCGTCACCACGACCATTTTTTAATAATTGTCCTTGTCCATATTGTTGAGCCACGCTGCCCAAATCAATGGCAGAACTTCCCATAGCCAATACTTTCCAAAAATTAGCATTAGTAATTCTCTCGTTTGAATGCTTTCCTAAGACATGTCCAATTTCATGACCTAAAACCCCAGCAAGCTGATCTTCGTTTTCAAGCTTAGAGAATAATGCATAGGTGATAAATATTTGTCCTCCAGGAAGCGCAAAAGCATTAATGGTGTTTTTATCTGCTAATAAATGAAAATCATATTGATATGGAGTCGTTTTTGCAATGCTATTATTGACGAGTTTATGGCCAACTTGATCAACAAAATTTTGGTACTGTTCATTGGGATATAGACCACCATGTTGTTGTTCCATATTAGGCAAGCTTTGTAATCCAATAGTTATTTCTTCATCAGGAGAGAGTGAAATGGCTTGTTTTTTTCCTGTATAGGGATTTACTTCTTCTTGGCTGCATTTTCTCAGAAATGCAAAGGTCGCTACAGCTAAGAAAATAAAAAATCTAACTTTAAAATTCTTACCTCTCATAGTTTTGTGGTGTCGTGTTATGATGTGAAAATACAAATTATTTAGAGTATAAATTAGGACACAAAAAAGTCAGTTAGGTCACGTTGTAGTTCCTTTTTGTAATTACATAACACTTAGCAGGTTCGTCTTCATGAATAAAATCTTTGACAAAATGAAGCCCAGATTTTAAGGCTACTTTTTGTGATCCTATGTTGTCTTTATGGACATGAGCAACAATGCAATCTAATTTTAAAACCGAAAACCCATACGCCAAAGCCGCTTTTGTGGCTTCGGTGGCATAACCCTTATTCCAATGTTTTTTATAAAACCGATACCCTATATCTGCAAAGTTTTCTTTGGGATGGTATTTTAGTCCACACCACCCAATCATTGCGTTTGTAGTTTTTAAACAAACAGCCCAACGCCCCATTTTATAATTGACATAATTACATTGGTACGCTTTTAGAAATTCTTTTGCTGCCGCTATAGATGCAAAAGGTACATCACCAGTGTACTTGATGACTGCATTGTCCGTATTCATCTCAAAAAAGTGTAGCGCGTCTTCGAGTGTTAATTCTCTAAGGTATAAGCGATTGGTTTTTGTGATGAGAATCATTAAAAAAAGTTCCTAAAATTATTTGTTTTAACACAATCTGTTTTTATATATTTGCACCAGAATTGCGGGAGTAGCTCAGTTGGTAGAGCGTCAGCCTTCCAAGCTGAATGTCGCCGGTTCGAACCCGGTCTCCCGCTCAAAACGCCTTATCACATACGATAAGGCGTTTTTATTTTTATTATTGTAATCCACTCAAATCTGATTGAGGTAAAACTTCATATGCTGTTTTGTTATGCTCAAAAACGCGAGCTTTTAATAGTCCCTTCAATATAATTTGAGTGCCATTTATTTCGAGGTAACTCCCTTCTCTTAATCCAACAACAGGTTGCGTATTGTACTTATGAAATTCTTTAATTCTAGTTGCTCTAGTTTCTCCCATATGTGTGCTCTCAGGATTTGGATCCAAATAATGGGGGTTAATATTAAAAGGAACAAACCCAAAAGTTTTAAAACTTGGTGGGTAGACTATAGGCATGTCATTAGTTGTACGTATATTGAGACCGCAAATGTTACTTCCTGCACTGGTTCCTACATATGGCGTTCCAGAAGTAACAGCTGCTTGTATTGGATCAATTAAGTTATGTTTATAGAGTTTGTTGACTAGTACAAACGTATTTCCGCCTCCAACAAAAATTCCTTTTGCTTTTTGAACAGCTTCTACAGGGTCTTTAAATGTATGAATGCCTTTAACTTTTTTACCAATTTTTGAAAAAGCATCACTTGCTTTTGCGGTATATTCATCATGAGATATACCACTTGGTCTTGCATAAGGAATAAATAATATGGAATCTGTATGTTGAAAAAAAACTTCTAAGTCATTTAAGATGTATTCTAGAAATCCACTGCCATGAACAGTAGAAGTGCTTGCTATAATAATGTGTTTCATATTTAATTTGAGACGTGTGTTTTTTGCTCACCTCACAGGGTAATGTCTGCTTTTTTTGTAAATTTAGTTAAATTGATCATTTAACAAAAGTTTAAATGCATTTTAGGAATTTTTAAGACAACTTTTAATTTATTTTATTCCATGAAAACCAACTTACTTACGTGCATTAGTCTCTTATTTATTGTAATGATTTCATTTGCTCAAAATAGGTCTAGAATTGAAGTTCAAGGTCAGATTATTATTGATAGTTCAGATTTGGAGGGCGTGACAGTTTATAACAGCTCTTCAAATAAAGGAACCATTACTGATGCTAAAGGAATCTTTGCCATCAAAGTAGCTGTAAATGATAGGATAGAGGTGTCAGCACTTCAGTTCGAAAAATTTGAAGTAACGATTTCTCAAGATATTTTAGATGCAAAGTCCATGACTATATTCTTAGTAGAGCGCATCAATACATTAGATGAAATTTATATTTTGCCTTTTGGTCTTTCTGGTAATTTGACTTTTGATTTGGATAGAACCCAACCAATACAGCCCAACCTTGATGCCTTATATTTTGGTTTAGCACATCCAGAAAACTTTGAATTTGTAGATGATTATAAAACAGAAGTTAGAAATGTAGCAATGGAAGAATCCAATCTAGTGTATACGACTAATTTTGTAGCAATAGCAGGACTTTTAAAAGCTGTTTTTACGGCTTCAAGTTATAAAAAAAGAGGAAATGAATTAGATGACAAATCTGTAATAAAAACTATTTCAAGTAAGTATTCTACCGAATATTTGCTAGAAAGATTAGATATTAAAAAAACTGAGATTGAAGCGTTTTTGAGTTTTGTAGAACGAGAAGTCTATGATGTTAAACTCTTAGATGATGGAAGAGAGTTTGAGTTCTTAGACTTTATTATAGCTAAAAGTGTCGCGTTCAAAAAACTAAAGCATGGAAAGCATTAAGAGTCTATTGTTGTTATTAGCTATAATGATAACCTCAATTTCTGTGGCGCAAACTTTAGAATTAGAGGGTAGAGTTATAGCAGATGGAGATGTTGAAAATGTTCATGTAATTAATGTAACGAGACACCAATTTTCCGTTACAAATGCCAGGGGGCAGTTTAAAATTCTTGTAAAACTTGGTGATTCTATAAAATTTACCTCTGTAAAATTTAAATCAGAAGTCATATTTGTGTCTATGCAGCATATGTCGGATCAAAAAATGGAAGTGTACCTCTTAGAGCAAGTCAATGAACTAGATGAAGTTATTGTAGGGAAGGTTTTAACAGGGATGCTAGATGCTGATATTAATAATTCTGATGCCAAGCGTGATCTTAATTTCTATGATGTAGGAATTATGGGCTATACAGGCAGAATCAAAACACAGACTGAACGCCGTTTATATGAAGCAGATCATGGGAATTATGTCAATTTTTTTTTGGGAGGAATAGTGTTTAATCTTAATAAGGTATTGAACGGTATTACTGGTCGTACAAAGCGTTTAAAGGCATATGTTCGTCTCGAAAAAAACGATGTTTTAATCCAGAGTATAAGAGATCGTTTGTCTAATGATTTTTTTGCAACATATCCCTTAGAAAAAAGGTATCATGATGATTTCTTCTACTTTTGCACAGATGACCCTTCTTTTGAAAGGCTATGTAAATCAAAATCAGATCTAGAAATTCTAATTTATTTTAAAAAAAAACTTAAATCTTATAAGATTAATTTGACATCAACGGAAGATTAATATGCTGTGTTTTTAGAGTTTAATTATATTTGAACGATTATAATTATAAGGCATGCAAATTTTAAAAATCACATATGAAAAAGCCATAGTTTTACTCTTAGCTATTATGCTTTTTAGCAGTTTTAAAGCTTACCATAAGTTTTATGTCAGTATTACTAAGGTAGAATATGTGAAGGAAAAACAAGCTATGCAATTTATTTCAAGAATTTTTATTGATGATTTTGAACATATGCTACAGCAACGTTTTGACGAATCTATTGTCCTCAATGAAGGAAAAGAATCAGAACAGATTCAGCTTTATGTAGAAAACTATTTAAAGCGCAAAATTAAAGTAGTCATAAATGGTGAAGAAAAAAGCATCCAATATATCGGAAAGGAATATGAAAAGGATATTATGTATTGTTATTATGAGATACCCCATATAACAGAAGTAAATACGATTAACGTAACTAATGAAGTTCTTTTTGATATGTTTGATAGTCAGCAGAATATTGTGCGTTTAAAAATTAATGATACGCATAAGACTTTTGTCTTGATTCCTGAAGAAAAAACGGGGGTGTTAAAGTTTAATTAAAAGTCTTATAAAGTTTTTAGAATTTTATATTTTACGCGCTAATTTTTAGCAAAAAATCACTTTCAATGAAACTCTTTAAACTATCGTTACTCGCTTTTGTGTTTGTCTCTGCGTTATCTTTTGCACAAGAAGAACAGCCTGAAGCAAAAAAAGGACATACCAATACCAATAAATTTAAGCAGTTATACGATGAGTTTGCAACACCAAATATGTATAGAGCGGGTTCTGGAGCTCCCGGTGTTGCTTACTATCAACAGCAGGCAGATTATAAAATGGATATTGAATTGGATGATGAACATAAAAAAATTTATGGTTACGAGACAATTACATATACCAATAACTCACCAGATGAGTTGAAATATCTTTGGGTTCAGTTAGATCAAAATATGAGAGCCAAAGACTCCAAGTCACCTTTAATCGAAATTAGCAGTGGTAAAGCAGCTCAACGTACTTCAGCTTTTGTAAATAATTATATGAGTTCTGGTTTTGATGGCGGATTTAAAATAGAAGAAGTATCTGATAGAAAAGGTAAACCTCTAATGTATATAGTGAATCGTACGATGATGCGTGTTGAGTTGCCAAAACCCATGGAGACAGGAGATAAATTTTCTTTTAACATTAAGTGGTGGTATAACATAAACGATCATGTAAATGACGGAGGACGCTCGGGTTATGAGCAATTTGAAGACGGAAACAGGACCTATGTAATTGCACAATTCTATCCAAGAATGGCAGTATATAATGACGTAGAAGGCTGGCAAAATTCACAATTTTGGGGTCGAGATGAATTTGCTTTACCATTTGGAAATTTTGAGGTAAATATTACGGTGCCTGCAGACCATATATTAGATGCTACAGGAAAGTTAACTAATAGAAAAGAGGTGTTCTCTGAAACGATGATTAAACGCTATAATAACGCTAAAAAATCATTTGATAAGCCTGTAATGATTGTAACTCAAGAAGAAGCTGAAGCTGCAGAAAAAGGAAGGTCAAATCAAAAGAAAACATGGAAGTTTTATGCTGAGAATGTTAGAGATTATGGTTTTGCAACTTCTAGAAAGTACATCTGGGATATGATGGCTGTGAAGGTTGGTCAAAGCAATGTTATGGCCGTATCGTTATATGCAAAAGAAGGTAATCCGTTATGGGAGCAATGGTCAACAAGAGCCGTAGCAAGTACCTTAGAGTCGTATTCTCGTATGACGTTTGACTATCCATATCACAAAGCGATTTCTGTGCACGCAAGACGACAAGGTATGGAGTATCCAATGATTTGTTGGAATTATGGGAGACCACAAAAAGATGGTACCTATTCTGATAGAACCAAGTTTGGAATGATTAGTGTAATTATTCATGAAGTTGGACATAACTATTTTCCTATGATTGTAAATAGTGATGAGCGTCAATGGACATGGATGGATGAAGGTTTAAATACATTTGTACAATACGTTGCCGAACAAGATTTTGGAAGAAAGCATCCCGATGCATTAAGTCCAGGCCAAAATAATTATCCATCACGCCGTGGACCAGCAAAAAATATAGTACCTTATATGGGCGGAGATCAAAATTATATTGCACCAATAATGACTAAAGGATTAAATACTTATCAATTTGGTAATAACGCTTACGGAAAACCAGCCACCGCATTAAATATTCTGAGAGAAACAGTAATGGGACGCCAATTGTTTGATTATGCGTTTAGAGAATATTCAAACCGTTGGATGTTTAAGCATCCAACTCCAGAAGATTTCTTTAGAACGATGGAAGACGCGTCTGCTATGGATTTAGATTGGTTTTGGAGAGGTTGGTTCTATACTACAGATTGGGTAGATATAGGTATAAAAAAAGTGAGAAAATACTATGTAAGTTCAGAACCAACTGCAGAAGTCAAAGAGAGGGTAAAGAAATATGGTATGAAGTTAAAAGATTTGCCTCAAATGGTGTATCTCATTCCAGAAGAAAGTGAAATGTTTAAGGACAGTATGAAAGAAGGCGATTTGTTAGAAAATGCGCCAACTTTAAAAGCGTATTTGATGGATAATTTTACTAAGGAAGAGCGAAAGCATATCAAAGAACCAAAGTATTTTTATAGTATTACATTTGAAAAACCAGGAGGTTTAGTAATGCCAATTATTGTATCATATACTTATGCCGATGGAACTAAAACAAAACAAAGTTATCCAGCTCAAATATGGCGACTCAATGATAAAGAGGTAAATAGAATAGTAGCATCTGAAAAAGAAATTGTTTCTATTACTGTAGATCCAGATTTAGAAACAGCAGATGTAGATACAAGTAATAACAGTTGGCCTAGAAAAACCAAGGAAAGTGATTTTGATGCATTTAAAAATAAGGTAAAGCAATAGATAATTTCAGGATAAAAAAAGCCAACTTTTTTAGGTTGGCTTTTTTTATTACCATAAACCCAAGTATATTTGCATTGTGATACAACAAGCAACATTTTTATTTATCAGTGGCGCAGAAATCGTATTTATACTATTTATTGTAGTTATGGTTTTTGGTGCAGATAAAATTCCTGAGATAGCAAGAGGACTAGGAAAAGGAATGCGTACTCTCAAGAATGCAACTAATGATATTAAGTACGAAATCTCAAAAACTGCAGAGCAACACGGTATAGATACCGAAGTAACAAAAGGTATTAAAGAAGAAATTAAAACTGTTAAGGATAATCTAGAAGACTTCACAGGTTCAGTAAGACGAAAGTTATAAAATCTCTTTTTGTGGGTACCTGCAATCAAAGTTTGTGTAATTTTTAATATATTAGGGCGAATTAACCAAATCAGACTTAATAATTATGAAAAACTTAAACATTACGTTATTGTTTATGTGTGCTTTACTTGCCATATCATGTACAAAAGAAGAGACCATCATTACAGAAGAAGAACAGCAACATCAAGAAATTGCTAAAAAAGAACCTTTGTCTATTCAGGAAATTAACGCAATAATTGAAGCTACCCTGAAAACCAGTGGAGAATTCAACTGGAGTGCTGTAGATGATTATACCCTTTGGAGTGGTGTTGTACAAGGAAATAACATTCTAACTGTGGGTTATGGAAATAAAGGAGAAAGTTTTAGTGAAACTAGAAGTCAACGCTTGTTAGACCAAAAAGATGTTATAGTCAATGTTGTAGAAACCTTTGAAGGAGCACAACGAAATAAAGAAAATTATATAGACCATGAGGTTATTAATGTTATTGATGTCAAAGTCGAAAACATTGAAACAATTACAGCATTAAGGCAACAGACTGGCGTAAGATATCTTGAACCTAGCGGATACAACCATTTTGAAATAGCGCAGCGTTCTAGCTCTGGATGTGATAAGAATGCAGATAGTATAGATCCAACACACTATGCAACAGTAGTACCAAACAATGCCCAGGTGTCGTGGCATTTTTACGAACATAATATTCCACAAGCATGGAATGTGAGTACAGGTGCGGGAATTACGGTTGGACTAATAGATACAGGAGTGTCGCAATCTCAAAGCTTATTGAATGAATCAGGCTTTAATGATGGCTACTCCAATGGACGCTACGTTCAAAAATACGGTACATTTATAGATTCCTATTGGTGGTGGTCAAACAATTATGACGGACCACATGATAAATGTGGTCATGGAACTGCCATGGCCTCTACCATTGTT
Source organism: Flavobacteriaceae bacterium (assembly GCA_013215095.1). Classification (GTDB taxonomy): domain Bacteria; phylum Bacteroidota; class Bacteroidia; order Flavobacteriales; family Flavobacteriaceae; genus DT-34. The sequence goes on from JABSPM010000094.1 coordinate 44,446, forward strand.
GCTCCAAGAAATGATAATGGAATGCCTGTAGGTGTCGCATATAACTCCAATCTTGTTGCTTATAGAGCAACCGAAGATGTGCTCCTTAATGATTATCATGAGCGTAAAGGTGTGTCCGAAGCATTAATACAATTGGCAAATCGAAATGATGTTAAAATCATCTCCATGTCTATTGGCTATTTATGGTCAATTGGAAATATTGAAGATGCAATAAAATATGCTTATAGCAAAGGGAAATTAATTTTTGCAGCGGGAGGAACATCTACCGATTTTACCAATGCTTATGGTGTCATTTTCCCAGCAAGTATGAATGAAACCGTTGCAGTAACAGGAGTAAATGATGGTGATGCCTATGAACGTTGTGATACTTGTCATAGCGGGAGTGAAATAGACTTTACCATTATCATGCAAGGCAAAAATAACACCAGTAAAGCACCACCTGTTTTAAACTTTTATAATAATCAACGCCGCTATACAGGAGGATCATCTGTAGCAACAGCAACTACAGCAGGAATTGCTGCTTTGGTTTGGTCTAGATATCCGAGTTGGTCACGTGCTCAAGTGGTAAATAGGCTAAAACAATCCTCAGAATTTTACCCCAATAGAAACAGTAATTTTGGTTATGGAAATATTGATGCATTACAAGCTGTACAGTAAAACCCTATAGATGTAAACAATTTGTAAAAAACCACTTCAAAAGAAGTGGTTTTTTGTCTTTATATCAGGTTTGACCTTTTATACCATTCTTATTTTGAAAGTGGCATAAAAGAAAAAGATGATTTTTTTCTTTATATTAATTAGAAAATGATAGCATAGCGCATAGCTACGGTTTCTTATTCTACTGCAAGAGAAAGGAGAAAAGGGTATTTTATTCAAGTAATTTCAAATGGAAAATGGTGTTATTATAATTTTCTGCTAATCGTTAAGCCATCACGTATGGGGAGTAAAACTGTTTCAACTCTAGGGTCCTCTTTTAAGTGTTTGTTGTAGGCAATTAATGTTGGTGTGCATTTATCATTCTTCTTAAATGTAGTATCGAGAACTTTTCCATCCCAAAGCACGTTATCAGATAAAATAAGACCACCAGGATTAAGTTGCTCAATGATAAGGTTAAAGTAGTTGATATAATTTTCCTTGTCGGCATCCATAAAAATCAAATCAAAATTCATCTGTAATTTTGGAATAATAGCTAGAGCATCGCCAAGATGTTGATGTATAAGATGTCCATATTGCGATTGGTTAAAATAGCTGCGCTGGAAATCAAACAACTCTTCATTAATGTCTATCGTATGCAATTCACCATTCGATTGCATGCCTTCTGCTAAACATAACGCAGAATATCCCGTATAAGTTCCAATTTCTAAGATGTGTTTAGGTCTAAGCAATTTAGAAATCATGCTCAATACACGACCTTGATAGTGGCCACTCAACATACGAGGTTGCAATATTTTTTGATACGTTTCTCGCGTTAAAGCCTCAAGTAACTTAGGTTCATCTTCACTATGTGCTATCACATAATTGTCTAATTGTTCTGAAATAAAATGCATACATCGGTTTCATTTACGCCAGACACTTTACTTTTAACGAAAGGCGAAATTTGTGTGGCAAATATACCAACAATCATGTTAATAACAGCACATGTGATTTAAAGGAAGCGATTTAAACCATGATTTTATAGCGAGCCTATATCGCAAAGTCTAGGCTTCAAAAAAATCAGAATTGACGCTAACTCCCGTTCTCAATTGCCAAAAGCCCAAAATCTGAACATCCTGTTTACTAAAATCCACGTCCTGCTTACGTTTGGTATGCGTTTAACTAGTATTGGTATTGCGATGCATTTGTTTTGTGGTATTAGAGTCCAGATTTTAGGACTAAGGAAGGGGAAAACAGAATTTGAAGGAGAAAATTCTTTTTTTAGGTCTAAATATTAACTTTTCAAGGCTTGTAAACAATCAAATACAAAACGAAGATCTTATGGTCTGGAGGATTGGTCTGTTTATATACTGAATTTATATCAAAGCGAAAAGCTATTAAAATTGATTAGACTAATGAGTTACAGTATTTCATATTCCTGTTAACTTAATGGTAATACTTGTGGTTGTTCGATTTTTATTCTAGAATTGAGTGATTTATGAAGCAGTCTCTAGAAATAACGTTAAAGTACACCTCTTGATTCATAATGTTATAAAAGGGATGAGTGAGTCAAAATGGAGTGAAACCAATGGTGTTTCTTGGGTAAATGTTCAAGAAAAAGTAACACCTCATATGTTAGAAATAATCAATTTAGTAATTTGAAAAATCCGCTCGATTTTCTACATTTACAAATAAAAATCATACAAGGTATAACGTTATACAATTGTTGTAAACAATAATTAACCGATAAAAGTAAATTTAACGAGTTGTGAGGGATGCTCAAGAATGGCTGAGATTACACCCTATGAACCTGATAAGTGTAATAACGGCGAAGGGAAATGAAGATTGCAAGATAGATTCAAATCTTTATACAAGCCACTTTCATAGCTGTGAAACTAGCTTTTTTTAGTAAAAAAACTTCTATGTCAGATAACAATAAATTTAATAATGTTTTAAGCAATTTACGTAATCAATCACCATTGGTCCACAATATCACGAATTATGTTGTGATGAACAATACGGCTAACGCTTTATTATCTATTGGAGCTTCTCCTGTGATGGCTCATGCTTCAGAAGAAGTAGAAGATATTGTTTCCATATCATCTTCTGTAGTTATTAATATGGGAACATTGAGTGAAAAATGGATTGATGCTATGCTTTTGGCGACAACCAAAGCAAAAGAACTGGATAAACCCATTGTCTTTGACCCTGTGGGTGTAGGTGCTTCAAAATATAGAACAGAAACTGCAAAAAAAATAATCAGTACGGCAACGCCTCAAGTTATCAGAGGAAATGCCTCGGAAATTATGGCTTTGGCACAATTAACTAACAATTCTAAAGGAGTGGATAGCACCATTAGTTCAGATACAGCAGTGGCTGCTGCTCAAACACTTTCAAAAGAATTAAATAACACCATCGTTATCAGTGGTTCTACGGATTATATTATTTCGAATAATCAAATTAGTGAAGTAGTTGATGGGAGTTCTTTAATGACAAAAGTAACTGGTATGGGGTGTACGGCTACTGCAATCATTGGTGCTTGTATAGCAGTGGAATCTGATTATCATTTAGCTTCAAGTGTTGCCATGAAAATTATGGGTAAAGCAGGCAATGATGCTGAAAAAAAATCAAACGGACCGGGTAGTTTTCAATTGAATTTTTTAGATAGGTTATACAACCTAAAAGAACTGTAATGAAAAAAGCAGATTATTCCTTAATGTATGTAACTGATGATAGAATAACAGACGATAGGTTGTTTATTAACATTTTGGAAGCCAGCTTAAAAGGCGGAGCAACCATTATACAATTAAGAGAGAAAAACCTTGATACCAAAGCATTTTTCAGACGAGCTAAAAAAGTAAAGTGCATTTGCAAAAAATACGAAGTTCCGTTCATCATCAATGATAGAATTGATATCGCCTTGGCTGTTGACGCAAATGGCGTTCATTTAGGACAAAAAGATTTACCCATTGCCGTAGCAAGAAAATTATTAGAGAAAGATAAAATTATTGGCTTGTCTATAAGTAATATACAAGAAGCTGTTGCTGCCAACCATGAAGAAATTGATTATATAGGAATTTCCCCAATTTTTAACACAGTTACCAAAACTAAAGATTTAGAGAGACCTTTAGGTCTTGATGGCTTTATAAAAATTAAACAAATAAGTACAAAACCTATGATTTGTATTGGTGGAATTAATAAAGAAAATGCAGTTGAAATCATCCACAATGGGGCTGATGGAATTGCGGTTATTTCGGCCATTTCCCAGGCAAGAAATTCGGAAACAGAAACAAGAAATTTAAAAAATATTACATGCCAAACTGGTACAAAAAAATAAACAATCAAACCGATTATATTTTACAAAAAATAAAAGAGCACCCATTTATCATTGAATTAATGGATGGAACACTTGAAAAAGATATCTTTCATTTTTACATTAATCAAGATGCGTTGTATTTATCAGAATACAAAAAAGTATTGTCTATTACAGGCGTAAGGTGTTCGGATGAAGCAGATACTCATTTTTTTTTAGATGCTGCTACAGGAATAATTCACGTAGAAAATGCTCTGCATAACCTATTTATAAAACAAGATATATTTAACGCAAAGCCTTCTCCCACTTGTGAACTTTACATCAGCTATTTGTCTCGAATTGTAAATACCCATTCTGTAGAAGAAAGTCTTGCAGCCATCCTTCCTTGTTTTACTATTTACAAACAAGTGGGGGACTATATTCTGGAGCATCAAACCAATAAAACAGATAACCCCTATCAAAATTGGATAAATACCTATGGAGGAGAGGATTTTGCGAAATCTGTACAGAGAGCAATTGAAATCACCAACAAACATGCTCAAACAGCTTCGAGTGGAATTTTAACGAAAATGGAAATGGCTTTTGAAAAAGCATCTAAATTGGAATGGATGTTTTGGGACAGTGCATACAATAAAGAATCATGGAAACTATAAAAACACCTTATAAAAGCGTATTGACTATTGCAGGAAGCGATTCTGGTGGCGGAGCAGGAATTCAGGCAGATATAAAGAGTATCAGTGCTTGTGGTGCTTATGCAGCTAGTGTTATTACAGCCACTACGGCACAAAACACGCAAGGCGTATTTGATATTCATGCCATTCCTATCACCCATTTAGAAAAACAATTGGATGCTGTTTTAAGTGATATTCGATTTGGATCAGTTAAAATAGGGATGCTGCACTCTTGTGAAGTAATTAAAACCGTTGCCTCAAAATTATCAGCATACAATGTCAATAACATTGTATTAGATCCCGTTATGCTAGCTACTTCTGGAGATAAATTAATAACAGATAATGCAATAGATTGTTTAAAGGGTTTTTTACCAAAAGCAAGTTTGATAACACCAAATATTCCTGAAGCGGAAATACTAATTGGGCATAAAATCAGTCGTAAAAATTTTAAAGATTCAGCAATTGAAATTGGTAAAAAATATAACACTTCTGTTTTGTTAAAAGGTGGTCATTTGGTTCAAGAAACCAATAAAATGATGGATGTTTTATTCAACAAAAAAACGAATAAAAACCTTGAAATTTTCAATCCTAAAATCAAAACGAACAATACCCACGGAACAGGTTGTAGCTTATCTACTAGTATTGCGACTTTTTTATGTCTAGGATTCGATTTGGAAGTAGCTGTTAAAAGAGGTTGCGGATATGTAAATCAAGCAATTTACAATGGGAAAAATATGGTTTTGGGAAAAGGAAACAATCCAATTAATCATTTTGGTTTAAAATAACTGATTACAATAAGTAGTGTTTGGATTGTCGAACGCAAAATCTGAATATCCTGTTGACTAAAACCCACGTCCTGCTTACGTTTGGTGTGAGTTCAACTAGTATGTGTATTGCGATGCATTTGTTTTGTGGTATTCGAGTTCAGATTTTAGGACTAAGAAAGGAAAAAAGAGAATTTTAAGACGCAAATTCTTTTTTTTAGGTCTAATATTAATTTTTCAAGGCAAGGCAAGAATAAATAACAAGTCACAAATTTTATTATCTGGTGAACCAGCTTTATGATGTATTTATATCGCAGCGAAAAGCTATTAAAATTGCTTAGACTGATGAGTTACAGCATTTCATATTCTTATTGATTTTACCATTTAATTCAACGGTAATCCTCGTGGTTGTTAGATTATTGTTCTAGAATTGAGTGATTTATGAAGCATTCTCTACATATAACGTTAAAGCAAACCTCTTGATCCATAATGTTATAAAGAGATGAGTGAGTCAAAATGGAGTGAAACCTATGGTGTTTCTTGGGTAAGTGTTCAAGAAAAAGTAACATCTGATATGTTAGAAATAATCAATTTAGTAATTTGAAAAATTCCCTCGATTTCCTGCATTTATAAATAAAAATCATACAAGGTGTGTAAAGTTAATAACTTTGTACAATTGTTGGCAACAATATAAAAGCAGAACCCAAAAGACAATTCAAGAGAATAATTAACCTTTTATTTTAAGGTAATACCCAAAGTCATTAAACTTGTTGGTTTTTAGTTCATTCTTTGAAAAATAATCTATGATTTTAGCAATAGCAGGATTCTGCAAACTTTTCCTTGGATAAGCTAATCCCACTTCTCGATAATACCTTGGACCATTATATGGAACCACTTGAAAACCATACCAACCATCCGCAAAAGCTTCGGGTAAAAAGGTAACACCCAGTCCTGCCATAACCATTGTTAACGTTTCCGTTTTTGATGAACAGTTTGCCACTGTCATCATTTTATTACTTTGTGTATTAAGAATAGATAAACACTGTTTATGAGCTTCACAAGGCGGACAATGAATAAAAGTTTCATTTTCCAAATCACTCAATTCTACACTTTCTTTATTTAACAAGTGATTCCCATTAGGAACACACAAAACATAATCTTCTTTCCAAAGTGGTAAAAACAAGTCTTCCTCATTCTTCCATTCTCTAACCAATAAGTTGATCTCATTTTCTCGACCTATTTCCTTTGTTACCCATTCAACAGAGTCACATAATTTAGAGGAAATTCTAAAAAACTGTTGTTTGTGCTCTTGTGGCAAACTTTCAGCAACACCAATCTGAATTTTATTCTTGAAATTCTCTTTAGAAAAAATTCCATTTAGCGATTGAAATTCTGAAACTAATCTTTTTGCTATAGGATATAGATAATGTGCTTCAGTTTTTAACTCTACCCCTTTTTTATGTCTTTCAAAAAGAGTTTTACCCAGTTCCTCTTCCAATTGTTTTATTCCATTAGAAATATTGGGTTGGGAAACAAAACATTGTTGTGCTGCACGAGTTAAATTTTTCTGCTCATAAACTGAAATAAAGAATTTTAACAATCTTACATCCATAAATAAAAATTATAATATTCATTTAAAAATAGTATTTTCGCATTCAAAAACAAGTATTTATCTTTGAATTGTAAAAAATTATAGTAACCAACATAATTGAGAAACAAAAGTATGATTTGTTTTAGTTATGACAAAAAAAATAATAACAAAACAATAAAAAGATGAAAAATAGATTTTCAAAAACCAGATTAGTAACAATTTTAATTTTTAATATAATGTTTAATATTAATGCACAAACAAAACAATCAGATGCTACCTATGACATAAAATACATGGTAGGAAAAAACAAAGTAAATTTTTTGAGCGAAGGAACTCGAATAGCTGCAAACTTGTTTGTACCCGAAAATTATAGTCCAAATAGAAGCTTTTTAGCTATAGTGTGTATTACTCCAGCAAGTGGAATAAAAGAACAAACCGCAGGGATTTATGCCGAAAAATTGGCTAAAGAGGGTTTTGTAACATTAGCCTTTGACCACAGGACTTATGGAGAAAGCGGAGGTTACCCAAGAGGAATGGAAAATGCACCAATGAAAGTCGAAGATATAAAAAATGCTATTTCTTTTATAAGAACTGTTCCGGGAGTTGACAGAGAAAAAGTTGCCGAATTAGGAATTTGTTCAGGTGCAGGATACAGTATACAAACTGCAATTTTTGACCAACGTGTAAAATCAGTTGCAACAGTAAGCGGATTTGTTGACTTTATTGATTATGGTTTAGGCGGAGCTACACAGTACTCAGATGTTTTAAAAGGGGATAAAGTAGCACAATTTCAGCAACAAATTAGAATGGGAAGCGAAGCTCGTCAAAAATATTTCGAAACAGGAGAAGTAGTTTTAGTTGACGGAATTCCTATTGACAATTCTGGAATGGGAGAATTTTGGGACAGAGCAGCTCAATATTACCGTAATCCAAAACGTGGCGGACAATTTCCAACATATACACCTTTAAGAGCAGCTATGTCATTAGATACTCGCTATTTCTTTAACCCAAGCGAACAGATGGAATTAATGTCTGACAGACCATTTTTGGCAATTATCGGAGAAAATGCCTTATCTGCTTATTTCAGCGAAGTAGCAGTTGACAGAGCCAAGGGAGATAAAGAGTTGTTTAAAATTAAAAATGCAACTCACTTTGATTTATATGACCAAGAGCAATATGTGAATCAAGCTGTAGAAAAATTAACTTCTTACTATAAAAGAACATTGAACTAAAAAATGAAATACTGTTGCCAATAACTAGAATAACGTGTATAAGCAATAGCGGTTTGAGTTATCACTCAAACCGCTATTGCTTTTAATTAAGTATATTGCTTACCGAAAAGTAGTTGTTTAAAATCCGCTACTGTTCATAGTGTGTAGTTAGCTTTTTTGAACCTTCTATTTGAGGTAGGGAAATGTGTTTGTCTTCTATTCTAGGATTTTATAAATGGCACGAAGCCCATAAACGGTGTGTTTGAAAAAGCTTTCTAAAGGGGTTTTATGCTAATTCTTTAATATGGAGTAAATAATCTAAAACCTGCTCTTTATTTAACGCACTAGGGCAACAATTGAAATGCAAGGCAAAATGTGCCAAACATCGGCTGCAATTTTTAACGGTACTCTCGCTTTTGCCAGAAAGTTGATAATGGCGTTTTAATAGATAATAGGAATTCCTGAAATTGGGAACTTTTTTACAAGCCCTTTCAATTATGGTTTCACTTTTTTTCATAATTTTAGGATGAAATATTTGTTGAACATAGGATAGTAATTTTTTACGATTTCTACGTAAAAAGTCAGTCGCTTATAAGCGGGTTTAGTTCAACACTGTATATAGCAAATAGGGCGTTCGGTGGTTTACGAAAGTTCAGTGCTTTTTACCAACACCGCCAAATCGTTGATTTGGCTTTTAAAATGAATAAGATAAAAACAAAATACAACGCTTTGGCTCAGTGCAAACCCGAAAGTTTATCGCTTTCTACTGTCCTAATTGCTATATACTAAACGAATGTTAATCAAAAAATATACATCGAATTGGGTTCAAGACTTTACGGATTTAAAACGTGAAATTGAAAATGAATTAAAAGGTCTTGAACATAATATTGAGCATGTTGGTAGTACTTCTGTACCGAAATTAGATTCCAAACCAATTATTGACATTGATATAATTTATGATGATGAATCGGAATTTGAAAGAATCAAATCTGGATTAATTAAACTCGGATATTATCATAATGGAAATCAAGGAATTGAAAAAAGAGAAGTGTTTAAACGAGAAAAAAAATCATTGAATGGAATTTTAGATTCAATTTCTCATCACCTTTATGTTTGTCAATCTAACAGCAAACCATTGGAAAGACATATTCTAATGCGAAATTATTTAAGAAAAAATGATTCAGCTAGAATAAAATATCAGGAAATGAAATATCTGTTAGCAGAAAAGGCAAATCAGGATAAAAAACTGTATGCGAAATTAAAAGAATTGAATATCAATAATTTTATTGACGAAATAATAGAAATAGAAAAACGAATACACAATAACTAGTGTTCGGATTGCCGAAGCCCAAAATCTGAACATCCTGTTGACTAAAACCCACGCCCTGCTTGCGTTTGGCATGAGTTCAACTAGTATGGGTATTGGGATGCTTTGCATTTTGGTATTCGAGTCCATATTTCAGGACTTAGGAAGGAAAAATAGAATTTGAGGGTTCAAATTCTATTTTTTTATCGGACACAAATGATAAGGAATGCTAAGAATAATAAAGACCGATATTCGTTACTCTCCGAAAAATCATTAAAATATTTAAGAACGCATTATAAGCAATGGAAACCTAAAAAGTATCTCTTCGAATTCCCAAATGGAATGAAATATTCTGGAAAAAGTGTAGGAGCAATTGCTGCTAGAGCTGATTTAAAAGCAAATATCAAAAGAAGGATCACACCGCATATACTTAGACACTCGTTTGCAACTCACCTATTAGA
>JABSPM010000095.1 GCA_013215095.1 Flavobacteriaceae bacterium
GACAGTGCGTATGACGAAACCGTTAGTGGCGCAGTTCTAAGAGCAAGCAGAACAGAATCAGACTTTGCTTTAGTTGAGATAACTGACACTAGCTTTTTTGCTGCTAATCCAGATGTGATTTGGGCTGGTTGGGACAGAACAGACACTCCACCTTCTTATACCGTGGGGATACATCATCCAGCTGGAGATATTCAAAAAGTTTGTCGTGATGATAATTCTCCAAATCCAATTGATGATGGTGAGGAATATTGGCAAATTACAAATGCTGGAAATGGCTGGGAGCTTGGAGTAACTGAAGGTGGTTCTTCTGGTTCACCTTTATTTGACCCTAACGGACGTATTATTGGTCAATTATGGCGTGGTCAAGCTGCTTGTTCTGGCACTAATGATAATGATCTGTATGATGATTATGGCCGTTTTGGTATTTCTTGGGACACGGGTACAACTGCTAGCAGTCGATTAAAAGATTGGTTGGACCCAATAAATACAGGGGTCACAGAACTTGACCAATACCCTCCTTTAACTGTATATGCTTTTGATGCAGGTATCACCATTAATAACACCTCAGCAAATCACTGTGGTGGTGTTGCCGATATCGAACTTCAGCTATCAAATAACGGCTCTACAACTTTAACTTCTGCAACAATTACGTATAACATTGACAGTGAATCAGCCCAAACAATCAACTGGACTGGGTCATTACTACAAGGAGAATCTGAAATTGTGGCATCTGAAAACTACACAGGATTATCAGACGGCTCTCATACATTTAATGCCTCTGTGAGTAATCCTAACGGTAATGCCGATGAGAACACATTTAATAACGATAAATCCCGTAATTTTGAAGTTCCTCTTACCATTGATTCTATTTCAATAGAACTAGAATTAACTACAGATGATTATGGAGACGAAACAGGTTGGGAATTAAGAGATACTTCTGGTGCTGTATTAAGCTCTAATTCTTCCACTTACGCGAACAATACAACAACAACAGAGACTATAGACCTGCCTGTTAACGATGCCTGTTATACCTTTGTACTGACAGATTCTTATGGAGATGGTATTTGCTGTGATTATGGGAATGGTTCTTACACCCTAAGAGATAGTTCTGGGAATGAAATTACTTCAGGCGGAAGTTTTTACTCAGAAGATGCAAGCATATTTTACGCTTTATCAAACTTAAATATTACTGATGAAGATTTAAGTTCTACACTCATATATCCTAACCCTTCTTCTGGTGTTTTCACAGTAAAAACGGTTCAACCAGATTTAAATTTTGAAGTTTACAATATATTAGGTCAAAATATATTGAAAGGCAGTTTTACAAACACTACCAATCATATTAATCTAAATACTCAAGCACCTGGAATGTATATTTTAAAAGTATATGACGGTGATGCTATTCTTAACGTAAAGCTCGTTAAGCAATAAAATTCAAAGCATCAATACAATACATAAAGCCTATTTAACAACTAATGGTCAGAAGAAATTTTGGCCATTTTTTGTATGAATACAAACTAATTTTCCTTGAGTTTTTGCACTAACAACTCAAAATAAAGCAATGTATTCTGCTATAAACTAACCGTTTTAAGTCTTGTTTTGGATTCTATAGTACTCAAATCTACCGTGCATTATAAGCATAATATTCCAGCTATAAAGTTAACTAATTGTACTTACAAAAAATGAACTTCATTACGCTAAAAACATTTAAAGCTATCCCATAGAGGATCGAATCATTTCTTTTTAGTCAAGCCGCAAAGGTCTTAAACATTATTTTATACTCTAATTATAATCGAAACATCCTATAGCTAAAGTTAGGGCAGACTTATTATATGGTTCTGATGAATTCTTTTATATAATCAGTAGAAGGTCTATCCAGATACCCATATGGCTTACAAATTACTTCTGTTTTTTCAATTTTATACTGAATCGGTTCATGAATATGCCCTTGAATCCATATCAAAGAACAATACTTTAACACAAAATCCTCTAAGTCCGATGCATCGACTGATGAAGTTGGGTCATTTTTATACTTTATTGGCAATGATTTTTGACCCGGAGTATGATGTATAACTACAAGATTAATATCACCCATACGTTTTTTAAGCTATCTTTCAACCATATTAATGACGCTTTGTGAATTTTATCAACGTCAACACTCCTTAATTTTGAATATGATGGATCGCGTCTGATTTGTTTATAATCATTCATTTCTATTTGGCATAAGTGTCCGTAATATCTTGGACTGCCAAATTAATGAAAAGTCCGTCCAAAATGTAGTACCATGGAATGCTAATCCATTAATTTTAACACTTTCATTTTCTAGCACATAAACATTTAAATTTTCCGCACTGGATTTTATCTGATTTAAAACTTTAGGGTAAGAACCGTAATAGTACTCATGATTACCAAGAACATAAATAACAGGTATATGTTTATATCTTATTTGAACTATTCAACACCGTTTATTCCAATATTTATGTCACCGGCTAAAACCACAATATCTGATTTGTCAAAAGTCAAATTTGTTATTCCAAATTCTTGATGTAAATCACTAATAATTTAAAATTTCATAGTTCTTTATTTTACCTTAGTTAATCTATTTCGTTTTTAAAATATTTTTTGCGCAGCCAAAACGAAATTCTTACCAGTAAAATTAGAGCAGGCACTTCTACTAAAGGTCCAATTACGCCAGCAAAGGCTTGACCAGAATTCAGTCCAAAAACGGCAATAGCTACAGCAATAGCCAACTCAAAATTATTCCCCGAAGCAGTAAATGCCACAGAAGCTGTTTTGTCATAGCTCGCTCCTGTTGCTTTTGACACAAAAAAACCAATAACAAACATTAATCCAAAGTAAATTAAAAGTGGAACTGCTATCAGCAATACGTCTAAAGGAATTTCGACAATTAATTCACCTTTTAATGAAAACATAATAATAATAGTAAATAATAATGCGATTAAGGTCAATGGTGCTATCTTTGGAATAAAATCCAAATTATACCAATGTTCGCCTTTGAGTTTTACCAATATTAGTCGACTCAATACGCCTAAGACAAATGGAATTCCTAAATATATAGCCACACTTTCTGCTATAGCTCCTATAGATATATCAACTATAGCACCTTCAAAACCAAAATAAGGCGGCAAAATCGTTATAAATAACCACGCATAGAAACTGTATCCGAATACTTGAAAAACACTATTCAAAGCTACTAATCCAGCGCCATACTCTGTACTTCCTTCCGCCAAATCATTCCAAACCAAAACCATAGCAATACATCTTGCCAAACCAATTAAAATTAATCCAACCATATACTCTGGATAGTCACCCAAGAAAACAATAGCTAAAATAAACATTAGCAAAGGCCCTATTACCCAATTAAGAACCAATGAAACAGACAAAATTTTTGTGTTTCTAAAAACTTGCGGTAACAGCCCATAATTGACTTTTGCCAAAGGTGGGTACATCATTAAAATCAATCCAATAGCAATCGGAATATTAGTTGTTCCACTATTAAATTTATTTATGAAATTTGGGAAATTTGGCATAAAATAACCAATGGCAACACCAATTGCCATAGCTATAAAAATCCAAAGTGTTAGATAACTATCCAGAAAACTTAATCTTTTTTTGTTGGTCATATTTTTTAAATTTTAACGTTATTTATAAATACATTCAAAACGATGCATTTTAAAATACATATCGCATACTTACGCTGAAATTTCTTATTAATAATTTTATTAATGCTTTGAAATTAAAGTTTCACACCAACAATTCGCATTAGTAAATCCAAACAATTTCCAGTGTGATTATTTTAGAAATACAGCAAAGTTTCACAAAAAAAAGAATACGCTAGACTTTATACAATGAAGCTATATCACTCTTATCTTTGGCAAAAAATGTCTATATCATACACTTCCGTTGCGCACCGCACCATTTACCTGCAAAACTACAATTAACAATTCAACAAAACCTGAATTTTTTAAAATAAATACGTAAACAAGTGCTCAATAAAATCTATATTAAAGACCTATAAATTCAAATGTTAAGCGCGCAAAAAACCTGTAATCAATACACTTATGAACACATATCTAAAAAGATTGTTAATTTTTGTTTAATCTTTTTTATTATTTGTTAAACATATTGTATTTTTACACACGTAAACCAATATTATGGAAACAACAAAAACTTTAAATAAAGAAAAATTAATTGCGTTTTATATGGACTTTATATTAGATGAACAGCATTCGCCATCTAGTGTTCATGCATTCGCAAAAGCTCATAAATTTGAGGAAACGGAATTTTATAAATACTTTGGTTCATTAAACGCTTTGGAATATGCGATACTTCCATACTTTATGGAGCATAGCCTATCCCTTATAAAGCAAAGTGAAGATTTTGATAATTATGAAGATAAGCATAAGCTCTTAAGTCTTTATTACACTTTTTTTGAACAGCTTACTATGAATAGGAGCTTTATAAAGCTATTTCTAACCTCTGAAAATACCTTATTTAAAAATACCAAGAAACTCAAACCGCTTAGAACTCAATATCTAAAATTTATTAATCAATTAGACATTTCTAAAAGCAAGATAAATCAAGAGCGTTTGGATAATCTTAGAATTAAGTCTGTTGGAGAATCCTTTTGGCTTTTATTTCTATCAATTTTTAAATTTTGGTATGATGACAATTCTGCCAATCTTGAAAAAACAGATTTGTATATAGAAAAATCTGTTCATGCGAGTTTTGACCTAGCCGATACCAAACCTATAAAAAGCATTCTAGATTTTGGAAAATTCATTCTTAAAGAACAACTAAATATTGAGGTATGAAAACATTAGATCGTATTCCTACATCCAAAATTCAGCGCGCTTCAAAATTAGTTAGCACTGGTGTTAAAATTGGAATTAATCAGGTCATATATTATGGAGACCGTATTCTTAACAATGAGCAAGATGCCAAAGAGCGTTTGAATGAAAATAATGCCGAGGACATTTATGATAGCTTAAAAAGCTTAAAAGGAAGTGCTTTAAAAGTAGCCCAAATGCTTAGTATGGAAAAGAACATTTTACCTCAGGCGTATGTGGAAAAGTTTTCACTATCTCAATTTTCTGTGCCGCCCCTGTCTCCTCCTTTAGTAGTTAAGACTTTCAAAAATTACTTTAATCAACATCCAAGAGACGTATTTGACAGTTTCAATACAAACTCTGTAAATGCCGCAAGTATTGGACAAGTGCATATTGGCGAAAAGGATGGTAAACAGCTGGCTATCAAAATTCAATACCCAGGAGTTGCTGACAGCATAAAATCTGATTTGGCTTTAGTAAAGCCAATAGCCATGAAAATGTTTAACATTAAAGGTAAAGACTCCGATAAGTATTTTAAAGAAGTTGAAAATAAGCTAATAGAAGAAACAGACTACAATTTAGAAATTGAGCAAAGTAAATATATTTCTGAAGCTTGTGCACATATTCCAAATTTAAAATTCCCAAAATACTATAAAATATGGTCTTCAGATCGTATACTAACTATGGACTATATGAAAGGCAAGCATTTGTCGGAATTTTGCGCATCTAATGCCAATGAAGAACTTGCACAGCGCATAGGACAAACTCTTTGGGATTTTTATATGTACCAAATTCACAATATCAAAAAAGTACATGCAGATCCGCATCCAGGGAACTTTTTGGTTTCCGATAACGCCGAACTTATTGCTTTAGACTTTGGCTGTATGAAACATATTCCCGATGCATTTTATGCACCATATTTCGAATTAGCAAAAAAAGAAAATCTCAACGACTCCGAATTTTTCGAACACACCTTACACAAATTAGAAATATTATTGCCATCAGATAGCGCACAAGAAAAAACATTCTTTACTGCTCTATTTCATGAAATGCTAAGTCTATTTACAAAACCGTTTCATGAGGAAATATTCGATTTTTCAGATGAACGCTTCTTTAATGACATCGCTGCACTTAGCCAGAAATATGCAAAAAGTTCTGAATTGAGAAGCATGAATGGCAATCGTGGCTCAAAACATTTCATTTATATGAATCGTACATTTTTTGGACTATACAATCTCATGTTTGATTTAAAAGCCAAAGGTATTAAGATTTCAAATTTTAAAAAATTGTAACCTATAGCTATGAAAAGTTTAATTGAAACTATCGAACAAAAATTCACAGTAAATCATACCGATGAAGCTATTGGTAATGACCATATTCTAACAAGTACTGAAACACCTTTAAGAGTAGATGCTTTTGTACTTTCGGACGATAAAAAAAAGCAAAAAATATCAAAATTATTTGCAGAAATCATGACCGTATTGGGTTTAGATTTAACCGATGATTCTCTTAAAGGTACTCCCCATCGCGTTGCGAAAATGTATGTTGAAGAACTATTTTCAGGGTTACATCCCAAACATAAACCTAAGATAACTTTATTTGATAACAAATATCAGTATAATCAGATGCTTGTGGAGAAAGATATCACGTTTTACTCCAATTGCGAACATCATTTTGTTCCTATCATAGGAAAAGCCCATGTTGCCTATATCTCCTCTGGAAAAGTAATTGGCCTATCAAAACTCAACCGCATTGTGCAATACTACGCTAAACGTCCACAAGTACAAGAACGCTTAACCAATCAAATTGCAAATGAACTTATGAACGTATTACAAACAAAGGATGTTGCTGTAATCATCGACGCAAAACATCTTTGTGTAGCCTCTAGAGGAATCAAAGACGACACTTCAAGTACAGTCACTGTTTTTTATGGTGGACAGTTTAATACCGAAAAAAAAATCACTGAATTACAAAACTATTTAAAATTGTAACCTATGGATATCATTAACAAAGCACTCAAATTCGAACAAAGACGTATGCGATCCTTAACCACTAGTGATCGTATCGAAATTTCTAGGGAAGCTAAATCTTTAATTTTAGATCTAAACGAAATCTATAAACTCAAAAAAGATCAGAAAATTATGGATATTATGAAACGTCTTACTGCCATAAAAAGACATGTAGAAAAACGTTTAAAAGGAAGACCATTAACATCATGAAACATATTGCTATTATCGGTGGAAGTAAAGGTATTGGGCTTGAAATTATTAAAGCATTACTAGACGAACATATCATTCATAACATGAGTCGTTCTGCACCAAATTTTCAGCATGTAAACCTCAGGCACTACACTTGTGATATTACACAAGACACCTTACCAGAGTTACCCCATGTCGATACACTAATCTATTGCCCAGGGAGTATAAATTTAAAACCTATAACACGACTTGATATTGAAGATTTTAAAACAGATTTAGATATTAATCTATTTGGAGCAGTGAGAGCAATTAAAACCTATTTACCACAACTTAAGCAAAGCAAATTTGACGCTTCAATCCTATTGTTTAGCAGTGTTGCTACAAAGCTTGGAATGCCATTTCACGCGAGTATATCCGCAGCAAAATCTGCGGTAGAAGGTTTGGTAAAATCCTTAGCAGCAGAATTAGCACCAAATATTCGTATTAATGCCATTGCTCCTACAATTACAAATACTAACTTAGCACAAAAGTTACTTCGTAACGAACAAATACAAACTAAAACCAAAGATCGCCATCCATTAAAAAATTACCTCAATCCAGAAGAAGTTGCAACTCTAGGAAGCTATCTCATATCTGATAAAGCCAAAGCTTTTTCTGGTCAAATTTTTAACATGGATTATGGCATTGTATCGTTAAAATTATAATTCAATTTATGAAATATTTAATCCTAACATGTTTTATGATGTGGTCAATAACAAAACAACCAACATTTCCGAAATGCCCAATTTATGATATTGAAATCAATACATTAAATGGCGAAAAACTAGATTTAAACACCCTAAAAGGAAAATACATTCTCTTTGTTAATGTAGCTTCAGAATGCGGATTTACTGGGCAATACTCAGGTTTACAAGAATTATACGAGACCTATAAAGACCAACTAATGGTTATTGGAGTGCCTTGTAACCAATTTGGAAAACAAGAACCAGGAACTGCTTCTGAAATCCAAAATTTTTGTCAAGCCAATTATGGTGTTTCTTTTATTATGACCGAAAAAATTGATGTCAAAGGTGAAACACAACACCCTCTCTACCAATGGTTGACTTCTAAAGAGAAAAATGGTCTAAAAAGTAGCAGTGTCAAATGGAACTTTCAAAAGTATTTAATAAATCCTGAAGGTCACTTAGTCGACTTCTTCTACTCAACAACCAAACCCATGAATACTAAAATAACCAAACATATTAAATAAGGGCATCATGAAATTTTTCATATACCTACTATGTTTTTTAGCTATAAATCTTGGCGGGTTATATCTCGGTAATATTCTTATGGCTAATGAAGCGACTTCACAATGGTACCTCAATTTAAATAGAGCACCTTGGACACCTCCAGGTTGGGTGTTTGGTTTAGCATGGACTTCTATTATGCTGTGCTTTTCTGTCTACCTCAGCTTTTTATTTCAATGGAAATCGACAATTGGACTATGGCTGTTATTAGGAATTCAAACATTTCTAAATATCATTTGGAATTACGTGTTTTTTAACCAACATATGACCTTACTAGGACTCATAATTATCATTTCTTTATTTATTGTAATTTTATACTACTTTACGAACTTTAAATCTGACTCCTTAAAAACTAAACGCCTCTTATTGGTACCCTATATTATATGGCTTTGTATTGCTATATCTCTTAATTTATACGTTGTAATTCATAATTAAATGAAAATATACCGATTGCACACCAAACAAAATCTCCCTATAAGCATAGATGAAGCTTGGGAATTTTTATCAGACCCAAAAAACCTTAAGACGATTACACCAGACTACATGAGTTTTGACATTCTTTCTGGTGCGGATCGTCCTATGTTTCCAGGGCAAATTATTCAGTATATCGTCACTCCCATTTTGAACATTAAAACTAAATGGGTTACAGAGATAACTCATGTTGTAGATCGCTCCTATTTTGTAGATGAACAACGCTTTGGACCTTATACGCTATGGCATCATAAGCATTTTATAAAACCCATTGAAAATGGCATTGAAATGGAAGATATTATAGATTACAAATTGCCTTTCGGATGGTTAGGACAAATATTGCATCCTATTCTCGTAAAGCCAAAATTAGACGAAATTTTTGCCTATAGGCAAGCTAAACTTATTGCGCTTTTTGGTGCCTATGAAAGCAAATAAAATAAGTGTATTCTGGTTTCGTCGAGACCTGAGACTAGAAGATAATACGGGATTATATAAGGCCTTACAATCGGGAACACCAGTGCTTCCTATTTTTATTTTCGACAGTAATATTTTAAATACGCTTCCCAAAAATGATGCTAGAGTCCATTTTATTTACAACACTCTAAAGGCACTGGATTCGCGTTTAAAAAAAGCGTATAATTCTGGTATTACCATATATCAGGGAACACCTTTAGATAGTTTTATAAAACTGACGCAGCAGTATAGTATTGACAAAGTATATACCAATGATGATTATGAGCCCTATGCCATACAACGTGACTTAGACCTATCTGCATTTCTAAAATCTAAAGGTATTGTATTTAAAGCATTTAAAGATCATGTCATATTTGAACGTAATGATATTGTAAAGAAAGATGGTACACCTTATAAGGTATATACACCTTATGCAAAACAATGGATGATTGGGATAAGATCGAATCCGATACAACAGTTTCCCTCGCAAGACTACCTCCATAATCTTTATACCTATACTGCAAACACATTCCCCGATTTAAGAGACATTGGTTTTGTATCTCCAACGATTAGAATTGCGCCCTATAATATAAAAGCATCACTCATCAAAAACCATGAAGTCACAAGGAATTTCCCTGCCTTAGAAGAAGGTACTTCTAAAGTGGGACCACACCTTAGGTTTGGTACCATTAGTATTAGACAACTCGTTAATAAAGCACTTGTTTATAAAGATAACACATATCTAAAAGCACTGATTTGGCGTGATTTTTTTATGCAAATCCTATGGCATTATCCACAAACCTTGACCCAAAGTTTCAAACCACAATATGATTTTATAGAATGGCGTAATAATCAAAAAGAATTTGAATTATGGTGCCAAGGACAGACCGGGTATCCTTTAGTAGATTCTGGTATGCGTGAATTAAATGCGACTGGGCATATGCACAATCGAGTGCGTATGATTGTCGCTAGTTTTTTATGCAAGCACCTTCTCATTGATTGGCGTTGGGGTGAAGCCTATTTTGCAGAAAAATTAAATGATTTTGAATGCTCCAGTAATATTGGCAACTGGCAGTGGTCTGCGGGATGTGGTGTAGATGCGGCACCGTATTTTAGAATCTTTAATCCAACGTCACAAATTCAAAAATTTGATAAAGATCATCACTACCTAAAAACATGGGTTCCAGATTATCAAGAACTCAGCTATCCGACTCCAATAGTAAACCATCAATTTGCCAGAACACGTTGCTTAAATACTTTTAAAGCAGCTTTATCTCGTAGTATGCCTTAAGTAAATGTAAGTACTACCTTTTGATAAGCATAAAACATATACACTTTTCGAATTTGTAATGCTATTGAGAGATGTGCACATAAAAAAACATAAAAATAATTCCGGGACATCATTCTTTATGAGCATGCCTAACATTAATTATTGTTTCAATTTCGAGATAGGCGGCTTTTATGAGCTTACTTTTTTGCAAAAATATGCTATAATTTCTTCACATACTTCGTTATGATAACGATTTGCTGCCCATCTACTCTGCCTTCAATATATTCGGAATTATGATGATCTAAAGAAATACGTCTTACCGCAGTACCCTGTTTTGCAACCATACTAGACCCTTTTACTTTAAGATCCTTTATAAGTACCACAGAATCTCCTGCCTGAAGTATAACGCCATTAACATCTCTATGCACAATCTTATCTGTATCATCATCACCATCTCCAAGTGCATTTGCCCAATTAAGATCTTCTTCTTCTAGATACATCATATCTAATAGATTTTGCGTCCAACCTTCTGATTTTAATCGATGTAGCATACGCCAAGAAATAATTTGAACAGATTTATGCGCACTCCACATACTATCATTCAAACAACGCCAATGATTCACATTCACATCCTCTGAATTTTCCAATTGTTCTCTACAAATTTTACAAGCATAAAAACTGTTCTTTTCTTCTATTTTTTGTGCTGGTTTGACAGTATAAACTTGAAGCTGTTCATCTGCACTACAAAGCTCACAGCTATTATTACTACGTTTACTTAATATTCTTTCTAAACTCATTATTAAGTATCTATCCTTTCAATCTTAGCTCCAATAGCTTTTAAACGTATATCTATATTTTCGTAACCTCTATCAATCTGTTCAATATTATAAATAATAGAAGTTCCTTTAGCGGATAGTGCGGCAATTAATAATGAAATTCCTGCTCTAATATCTGGTGAAGTCATGGTTGTTGCCTTGAGTTGAGACTTAAAATCATGTCCAATTACAGTAGCTCTATGCGGATCACAAAGTATAATTTTCGCGCCCATATCTATCAATTTATCCACAAAGAACAAGCGACTTTCAAACATTTTTTGATGCACTAAGATACTGCCTCTTGCTTGTGTAGCAACAACAAGAATAATACTCAACAAATCTGGAGTAAATCCAGGCCAAGGCGCATCTGAAATGGTCAAAATAGATCCATCTATATAACTCTTAACCTCATAACCATATATATGCTCGGGTATAAAAATATCATCTCCTCGGCGCTCAATAGTAATTCCTAATTTCCTAAACACATTTGGGATTACACCCAAATCATTCCAGCTTACATTTTTAATTGTTAATTGACTTTTAGTCATTGCTGCTAACCCTATCCAACTTCCAATTTCAATCATATCTGGAAGCATTGTATGTGTTGTACCTCCAAGCTCATCTACACCTTCGACAATTAGCATATTAGAACCTATACCAGAAATATTAGCCCCCATTCGATTGAGCATTTTACATAATTGCTGTAAATAAGGCTCACATGCAGCATTATAAATGGTTGTCTTACCCTTAGCTAAAACTGCTGCCATTACAATATTTGCAGTTCCTGTTACCGAAGCCTCATCTAAAAGCATATATGTGCCTTTGAGTTCCTCTGCTTCTACCCCATAGAAATAATCTTCTCTATTATATCTAAATTTTGCACCAAGGTTAATAAACCCTTCAAAATGAGTATCCAACCGCCTACGACCAATTTTATCACCTCCTGGCTTTGGAATATATCCTTTACCAAAACGCGCTAATAAGGGACCTACAATCATAATAGATCCTCTTAGTCCTCTTCCATCGATTTTAAATTGTTCTGATTCTAAGTATTCTAAATTAATTTCGTCCGCCTGAAAGACATAAGATCCATGTTTAACATGCTCTACTTTTACCCCAAGCTTTTCAAGTAGTTTAATCAACTTATTAACATCAACAATATCTGGAATATTATGTATTTTAACTTTTTGAGATGTTAACAAGACAGCACATAATATCTGAAGTGCCTCGTTTTTGGCTCCTTGTGGTTGAATTTCACCTTTGAGTTGGTGTCCTCCTTCTATTTTAAATGCTTTCACGCGTTAGTAAAATTAATAACGTTTACGGTTTCTATGATTGGTGTTCTTTTTTCCTTTACGGTTATTAGTATTGTTAAATTTACGCTTAGATTTCATTAAACTTGAAACATCACTTAAATCTTCTGTACTGTCTTTCAAGTTCAATTTACCATCAGATAATTCATACAAATGATTAAAAATAACATTATCCTCAACCGTATCTTTATTCCAATTTAAGAAACATTTTTTCATATGATTTGCTATGGTAAAAACTAGAGCTTCTTTAATTTCTCCCTCTTCCCAAGTATTTGCAACATCAATCATGGTCTTTATATTATTCCCGTAGAAACGATACTTTGGATGGTTCTGCGGATAATCTAAAGGCTCTGGCCTTGCTTCTAGGACCTCTTTCAAAGGTTTCTCATAAGGAGAATCCACATCTAATTTAAAGTCAGACATGATAAATAATTGATCCCAAAGTTTATGCTGGAAATCTGGCACATCTCTTAAGTGTGGTTGCAAATTTCCCATAACCGCAATAATAGATTTCGCTACTTTATTACGCTCTTCTTTGGATTCTATTGCTGTTGCGTAATTTACCATGTTCTGAATATGTCTTCCATATTCTGGTATAATAAGATGCTCGCGCTCTGTGTTGTATTCTAATTGATCTATCAAAATAAAATATGTAGAATTAAAAGTTCTTAATGAAGATTATTGTTCCGCAAAATACAAAAAAAAAGAAAACATATAACCTTATTATTTTTTTAAATATTATTGACTTATAACGAAATAACGCCATCTACATTATCCGTCACCTCTATATACTTATCGATTACTGCATCTGGATCTTTCATTACTAAATTTATAGATACACTTGTATATTTGCCGTTCTTAGATTGTGTTGTTGTAATTACAGCGCCTGAGTTATTAAATAAGCCCTCCAATTTTGAAATTTTATCCGTATCCGTTTTAACAATAAACTTATATAAGTACTCCGAAGGCCAGCTGGCAGTTTGAGTCAACTGTTCTCTTAATTTATTATAAAATTTTTCTGCATTTGATGCACTCATAGGGTCATTTTTTTAGCGTTACAAATATACACTTTTAAATAATTTTTTATTTCTATATATAATTACGAATTTTACAGCTAAAACCTTGCCAAATTTGAGCGCGAAAAAAATTGTCATAACTGGGGGACCAGGAACAGGAAAAACATCTATTATCAACGCATTGCTAAAACGCAATATAACCTGTCTTGAAGAGATATCTCGTCAGGTTACTATAGATGCACAGAAAAAAGGAATCGAACAATTATTTTTAACTGAACCCTTATTATTTAGTGATATGCTATTAGAGGGTAGACAAAAACAATATCATGAAGCTAAAACTTATGATGTACCATATCTATTTTTAGATAGAGGTATTCCTGATGTTGTCGCTTACTTGGATTTTCTAAAAACCGATTATCCTAATAGATTTGTAAGTGCTTGTGAAGCACATACTTATGATTTAATTTTTATATTAAAGCCTTGGAAAGAAATTTATATGAGTGATAATGAGCGTTATGAAGATTTTGACCAAGCCATTGAAATACATCAATGCTTAATGAACACCTACTCAAAATATGGTTATCAGTTACATGACGTACCCTTTGAATCTGTAGAAAAACGGACTGATTTTATTTTAAATATTGTAGAGAATATATAATGCATCATCCAGTTCAAATATTAGAACATTACTGGAATTACACTGCTTTTAGGCCATTACAAGAAGATATTATAGAAGCCACTATTAACGGAGAAGATGTTTTTGCTTTAATGCCTACAGGTGGGGGTAAATCGTTATGCTTTCAAATTCCTGCATTAGCCAAAGAAGGTATTTGCATTGTAATTTCTCCGCTTATTGCCTTGATGAAAGACCAAGTGAAGTCTTTAAAGAACATAGGTGTTAAGGCTATGGCATTAACTAGTGAATATCATTATAATGATATGAGTATAATGCTCGACAATTGTATTTACGGCAAATACAAATTCTTATACCTTTCTCCCGAACGCTTGCAACAAGAGTTGGTTCAGAATAGAATTCGGCAAATGAATGTTAATCTCATTGCGGTAGATGAAGCACATTGTATCAGTCAATGGGGTAATGACTTTAGACCAGCATATAATACTATTGTGCATTTGCGAGAACTGCATCCATCTGTAAATGTTATCGCTTTAAGCGCTTCTGCTAAGAACGATGTCGTTGATGATATTGTCAAAAAATTAGATTTTATTAAACCCAAAATATTTAGACAATCTTTTGAGCGTAACAATTTAGCGTATATGGTATTTGATACTGAGGACAAGCATTATAAAATTGAACAAATACTCAATAAAAACCCACAATCCTCTATAATTTATACTCGTAACAGAAGAGCAACTTTAGAATTAAACAATTATCTAGAACAGAAAGGGTTTTCTAGCACCTATTATCATGGCGGATTAAACCCTAAGATTAAAACCCTGAACCTCAGCGCTTGGAAAAACAACCAGAAACAAGTTATGGTAGCCACCAATGCTTTTGGAATGGGAATTGATAAAGCAGATGTAAAAACAGTTATTCATATCAACATCCCAGAAAGCGTTGAAAGTTATTTCCAAGAAGCAGGACGAGCAGGTAGAAATGGTAATAAAGCCTTTTCTATCATTTTAAAAAACAGTGCAGACAATGCTCAGGTAAAGAAACAATTCTTAAGTGTATTGCCTACCATTGACTATTTGAAACTTGTTTACAGAAAGCTCTGTAGTTACTTTCAAATTCCATATGGAGAAGGTGAATTTAACACCTTTCAATTTAATTTTAATGATTTCTGTAAGTCCTACAAATTAAACACACTACTAACTTACAATGTATTACAAGCATTAGATAGAACAAGTATAATTAGCCTATCTAAACAATTTCAAAATCGCACCGAAATTAAAGTTTTGGTAACCAACAATCAACTATTTGGGTATATTAGAAAACACCCCGAAGTAGTCATTGTTGTAAAATCTATGCTTAGAACTTATGGAGGTATTTTTGATTATGAAACTAAAGTCAACTTAAAAATTATTGCCAACAAATCAGATGTCACAGAAGAGAAAGTCGTATTCATTTTGCAAAAATTAGAAAAGGATGCTATCATTAGTCTAAAGTCTAAATCTACAGATGCACAAATTACATTTTTAGCGCCAAGAGAAGATGACAAAACTATTCATAGAATCGCTAGAGAGATAGCACAACAAAATGACTTAAAAAAGAAACAAGTTCATGCAATGCTAAGCTACATGAAAAATGATGATGTCTGCAAAAGCATCCAGCTGCTTAGCTATTTTGGTGAAACAAACCCTAAAACATGTGGTATTTGCTCTGTATGCGTTAAGGATAAAATAGAAGAGACAACTATTGAAAACCAAATCAAAAAAATCAAACAAATTCTTAAAAATGAAACATTATCATCAAGAGAAATTGCTAAACATACAACCCTTAACGAACAGCATCTAATATGCGTTTTGCAACGCATGTTAGAACATGACATTATAGATATAACAGCACATAACACTTACAAATTAAAATAAAAAACATGAAGAGAGATTTAAGAATTGTTTTTATGGGAACTCCAGATTTTGCTGTAGCCACCTTAGCTGCGCTTATAAACAACAATTATAAGGTTTTAGGCGTTATTACGGCTCCAGACAAACCTGCAGGACGCGGAAGAAAACTCAATGAAAGTGCAGTAAAAAAGTATGCAAAAGAAAAAGGACTCACAATTTTACAACCCACAAATTTAAAAGACCCAGATTTCAATGCAAGTCTAAAATCACTTCAAGCTAATTTACAAATTGTAGTTGCCTTTAGAATGCTACCCAAAATGGTTTGGCAAATGCCGGAATATGGCACTTTTAATCTGCATGCGTCTTTATTACCACAATATAGAGGTGCTGCACCTATTAATTGGGCTATTATTAATGGTGAAAACAAAACGGGTGTATCAACATTCTTTATTGACGAAAAAATAGATACTGGAGCAATAATTCTACAGAAACCTTTAGCTATAGCTCCAAATGATAATGCAGGAGTTCTTCATGATAAATTGATGCACCTTGGTAGCAGTTTAGTCATTGATACCGTAAAATTGATAGAAGGTGCTAATGTTATAACAACCCCACAGCCAAGTCCTATTACTACAAAAACAGCTTACAAACTCAATAAAGACAACTGTAAAATTGATTGGAGCGCTAATCCAGAAGACATCTACAACCTCATTAGAGGGCTTTCGCCTTATCCTGCAGCTTGGTGCAATATCATAAATGATAAAGATATACTTAATGTAAAAATATATGACGCCATCTTTGTAAAAGCGCCGCATGATATGAAGTTTGGCAGTTTAATAATTACTAAAAATGAAATCAAAGTGGCTGTTAAAAACGGCTATTTATCATTACTGGACCTTAAGCTGCCTGGAAAACGCAGAATGGATGTAAAATCATTGTTAAATGGGTTTCAATTTGAGAAGAATTGTGAAATGCGCTAAACCCTTATTATCACTGATATAAATAAAACCTACCCAAAAAGAAGTTTCTTTATTAACAATTACTCGAAGTTATTAACAAATAAGTGCTTTTCCCTTGCTATTACTTGTATGAATGGGATTTCCGTCTAAATTTGTAGAGGCTTAACAAAAAAATGTTATACCATACAGTAATAATTTAAACTTTAAATTCATGAACAAAACAGATTTAATCAATGGAATGGCTGAAAATGCAGGAATCACTAAAGCTGCAGCTAAGAAAGCATTAGATTCATTATTAATTGACATCGAAGGCGCTTTACAAAAGGGTAACAGAGTATCATTAGTAGGTTTCGGATCTTGGTCAGTATCTAGAAGAGCTGCAAGAGAAGGAAGAAACCCTCAAACTGGAGACACCATTAAAATCAAAGCAAAAAACGTAGTAAAGTTCAAAGCAGGATCTGATTTAAGTGATGCTGTAAACTAAGCATATAAGAACGATTTTTCCTTAAAAGACTCTTATTAAGAGTCTTTTTTTATATCAGTTTTTTTAAAAACTGTTGTTTATTTAATAAATAAAACTTAGTTTTAATGTAATAAACAGAGTAATGGCACCACAACAACCAAAAAAAGGACAACTTTTAATCGCAGAACCCTCAATATTGGGAGATGTTTCCTTTAATCGATCGGTCATATTATTGGCAGATTATAGTAGTGAGGGCTCTATTGGTTTTATCCTAAACAAACCATTAGATTTTATGCTTAAAGATTTATTACCAGAAATAGAGGGCGACTTTAAGGTCTATAATGGAGGACCCGTAGAGCAAGACAATCTTTATTTTATTCATATTGTACCTGATCTCATTCCAAATAGTGTAGAAATTTCTAACGGTATTTATTGGGCTGGCGACTTTACTACGGTTACCCAGCTTATTAACACGCATAGCATACAAGTTAATGACATCCGATTTTTCTTGGGATATTCTGGTTGGGATAACAACCAGCTCGCCGATGAGTTAAAATCTAAAACTTGGGTATTAAAAGACAATATTTACAAAACTAAAGTTATTGCCAAACGTAGTTCTAGTTTTTGGAAAGAAAAGATGCTAGAATTTGGAGGTGAATATAGTATTTGGTCTAACGCACCTAATGACCCCTCTAATAATTAACCCAATCGTATTTTTAGGTTTAATTTTCCTATCAAATTTTTTGCGAGGTTACTTGTAAATATTTTTTTTCTGTATTGTGTTATAGGAACAATACCCGAAATCACATTGGTTAAGAATATTTCATCTGCCTTTTGCAATTCAAAAGGAGATACCGAAGTTTCTTCAATCTCATAATCTGGCATAAGCTGCACAATATCAAGAATCTGTTTGCGCATTACCCCTTTCAAACACCCATCGAGTATTGGAGGTGTTTTAAGGACATTACCTTTGACCAAAAAGACATTAGCATTTATGGCTTCTACGACGTTCTTTTTTTCGTTTAGCAATAAACAGTTGTTATATCCATTCTCTTCTGCGTATATCCCAGCAATAACATTAAGCGCCCTATTATTTGTTTTTAATGTAGCCAATAAGCCTGCAGTAACATAATAATCTTTAAACAAATCCACAACATATGGCGTATCTGTCAATTGATAAATATCACTTTCTAATGGCTTCACAGAAATAAAATAATCGACATCATTACTTTGAGGCGCGTAAAGTCCTCCTATTTTCCTATTAACAACCAATTTTATTCTACACGACCCTATAGCACGCTCTGAAGTCTCGACTAACTTCACAATCTCAGACTCCAAAAATTCTGGTGTAAATGACATTGGAATATCCATGCGAAGAATACGCATAGATGCCATTAATCTAAAGTAATGATCTTCCCAAAACAACACTTTCTTATTATAAACCCTGATGGTCTCAAAAACAGCATCGCCATAGTTAAAACCTCGATTGTTTATGCTTATTGATGCCTTAGAATCCTCTTGTATTGTACCGTTAATATTAATCATAAAAAAGTCCCGAATAAATTCGGGACAAATATAGTTTTAATTCCATTATCTCTCTTTAAACAGATCCTAAAACATGTTTTAAATCTGCGATTTGATTTTCCCAAAGCATTTTGGCTTCATCGATTTCGTCGTCTTCACAAAAATCTGTAATCATAACAGATACGTCCTTAGTAATATCATCTACTTGAATACGCATTTCAAAATATACACTTGTATTCTCTTCATCAACTAACCACCTAAATTTTATACGCTCTCCACTCTTTTTGTTAAGCAATTTGGCTTGTTCTTCACTTCCATCCCAAATAAAAGTAAATAATTCGCCTCTCGAATTCACATTATCGGCAAACCATTCTGACAATCCAGATGGTGTAGAAAGGTATTGATATAATAATTGAGGGGAAGCATGAATTGGAAACTCTAGCTCATATTTAATCTTATCACTCATATGTTTACTTAAATAATTTAGAGTGGTAATATATACATTAATTGTGTAGTTTGAAAAAATAATTTTAAAATAATTTATGCTATTTATATTTGGTCTATTTGTTTTTGTTTTTATATTTGCAGCCGCAATGAAGAGGCGAGGTAGCTCAGTTGGTTAGAGCGTCGGATTCATAACCCGGAGGTCTCGAGTTCAAATCTCGATCTCGCTACTATAAAGAGACAAATTGATTTTCATATCAACTTGTCTCTTTTTTATAGGTATACCTGTTTGATATTAGGGCATTAAACTAAAAACAATTTTAGTATCTAACAAAACATTGATTTTCAGTATATAATAATATGACCTATTTTTCTAATAAAGAAAACCAATGCTATCACTAAAAATAGTGAATTAACTTCTGCTCTCAATACACATTTTAAAGGAAAAGTAAATCTAGCATGTGTAAAACTTATCGCCTATTTTGTGATCGTACTTCGCGAGGTGTAAACAGTAACCTTCGAGAAGCTTACCAATGCTTTTGACACTAAATCCAATACAAACTCATCTCTTAGGATAATCCAACGTTTTATGACTGACTATAAGTCTGGATTCCGATCTGATTGTCCGTCTTATTTTTAACCTTTTACCAAAACAAGACTCCCTGATTTTGACTATTAATAAATCCAATTGGAAGTTTGGGCAAACTGATATCAATATTTTCATGCTTGGCATCGTTTACAAAGGAGTAGACTTCCCGTTATTATTTACTATATTATCCAAACGAGGAACTCTAATAGTAAGGAGCGTATCGAGTTGGTCAACCGCTTTGTCAAGCTTTTTGGTAAAGAGGTGGAGTAACTACCTTTGTTGGTACAGATTTTTGAAGTCCAAAAAACAGAATAGATTTGAATTATGGAAAAACGAGTTCACAGTACAGAATTTAAGACAATGATTGTAGAATTGAAGCAATCAGGAATGTCTACTAAAGGTTTAAGCGATGAATATGATTTAAATCCAAGTATGATTAGTCGTTGGTGTAGGGAATACAAAGCAAAATCAGGAGATTTATCTAAGCCAAAAAAATTAACCCCTCAAGAGTTGGAATTACGAGCTTTACGAAAAGAGTTAAAGGATGAAAAATAGAACGTGACATCTTAAAAAAGGCAGTAAGCATCTTCTCCAAGAGCGACCGATAAGGTATCAATTTATTTTAGAAAATAGAGCATTCTATTCGGTTGAGAAGATGTGTAAATGTATGAAAGTAAGTAGAAATTCATATTATCATTGGCTCTCTAATAAAGAAAATGTTAATGAGAAATTAATGTGTTTAAAAGAACGAATTAGGCATCATTTTCAGCAGAATCGCTGTGTTTATGGTAGCACTCGAATTCAAAAGAAATTACAATCAGAAGGCTTGATTTATAGTATTTCCTACATTGGTAAATTAATGCAACAAATGGGATTAAAAAGTATTTTAAAACGAAAGTTTATTACAACTACCCAGTCACAGCACGATAATCCAGTAGCTAAAAATGTACTTAATAGAGATTTTACAAGTGCCCAAATAGGACAAAAATGGGTGTCTGACATCACTTATATCCCTGTTGGAAAGAGATGGAATTACCTGACAACCATTATTGATTTGGCAGATCGTAAAGTGGTGGGTTGGACCTTAAGTGAAGATATGACCACAGAAAATACAGTATATAAAACTTGGATAAAAGCACGAAATACACGTGCTATTGAAAACAATCTTATTTTTCATTCTGATAGAGGAGTGCAATACACTTCAAATAAAATAGTTCAGTTATTAAACACCAATACTAAAGTAATACAAAGTATGAGCAGAAAAGGTAATTGCTGGGATAATGCAGTAGCTGAATCCTTTTTTAAAACCCTTAAGTACGAATGCTTACATCAATATCAATTTGAGAACCATCTACAACTTTATCATTGTATCGAAAAATACATCTTGTGGTATAATACAGAAAGAATACATTCAACCTTAGGATATATAACTCCTTTGGAAATGCAAAGAAAATTAACAGAAAATAAATATAAACAAGTGGCTTAAAAAAATTGTACCAAATTTAGTGGGTAGTCCATCTCTTGTCGTTATATTAAACAAACCTCTGAGGTCATAATTGTAAAATGAAACCTCTGGAAGGTTTTTCTTAGCCTTTAAATATAAACTTTCATCAGGCTCAAAAGCAACACACTCTAAGTTAACATCGTCATATCGAGCACAACTTATAAGGCTATGATAGTCCTTTAATATAGTTCCATCTTGAGAATGAGAAACTAAAAGACTATAATCATCTTCTGTAAATTCGAAAGTTTCCATGAATTCATCCCAAACACTTTCTAATATAAAAGCATCGATTTTGGCCACTTTGTAAATAGATTTGGAATTGTTAATTATTTCAGATGTTGCGTCTGTAATATTAATTTTATTCTCAACTAGAAACTCTTCTTTTAAATATTGAGAAGAGAGACGCTTGCAGACATCTTTTAGCTTCAAAGATTCTCGTAAACTAGCAGCTATTTGATTTACAAATACAGTTTTGGATTTTAAAATACCTAAAACCATTTCTTTTAAACAACGCCTTTCTGGCTTAGTCATTACTGTAGATGATAAAAAATAATCACTCAATTGGGTTTGTATCTTATAAAATACATCTGGTTTACAGAAAATTTCAATATTTTTCTTATCATGAGCCATAAGCAGAATACTTTTAGTTGATTATAAATCAAAACTTTAACCCCGTAAACATTCTACTTCTTTCATACTATTTATTCAGAGGTATTACATCGAAATAATGTTAATTTAATAGTTTTTTTACTTCCTGATAAAACTCGTCAATAGCATATAATTTAATATCAAAATTATTAAATTTTCTTACAGAACAAAAACTAAACTTATAACCTTCTATACAATCTAGAGTTTCAAAATATGCTTTAACAAGTTTCCCTTCTTTTTTTAACCTTATTTCATCATTTTCTTTATATATATTTAAGGTATTTAAACCCTCAGATAATCCACTTCCTTTAGCTTTTACATAACTTTCTTTTAGTGTCCATAATTTAAAAAAGAACTCATTTTTTTCCATTTCAATAAGGTGACTAAATGTATAATTTTCTTCATTTGAAAAAACGAATGACGTTAGGTTCTGTTTTATATCAGTAACTTTTTCAATATCAATTCCAACTGTATTTCTAGATACTATACCAACAACCCATTCTCCAGAATGTGATATATTAAAATGTAAATTTTTATGATTTTTAAGATATGGTTTTCCTAGTTCTTCATATTCATAGTTTACTTCATTATTATGAAAACCATAATATTTGCAGAGTATATATCTAATAATTAAATCTCCAAACAAAGATCTAATTTTATCTATTTCATTTTTATATCTATTAATCTTAGCTCTCTTTTCTGGTGATATGTAAGGTATAAAATCATTATACTTAATTTTGTCAAGAGCTATGTCAATATGTATACAATAAATATGCATATTCAAGACCAATTAATTACACTCCAGTTATTTTTATTGGCTATTAAAGATAATTTCTTATCTGGATTTACAGCAACAGGGTATTTAACAGAAGATAACATTGGAATATCATCTTTAGAATCACCAAAAGATGCACAATTATTCAGTTCAAATTGATGTTGTTGAGCATGCTCATTAATTAAGCTTGACTTAATACTACCACTAACAATAGTATCTATAATTTTACCTGTATATTTTTCATCTTTCACCTCTAACCTAGATGATAATAAATCTGCCTCTAATTCTTTAGCTAGTGGTAACAAAAACAAATCTAAAGATCCAGAAACCAAAACAATTTTCGTACCCTTTTCTTTTAAAGAATTAACCGTTTCTAAAGCTTTTGGAAAAATAGTAGCTTTGTAATTATTTTGGTAACATTGTTCTTTTAATGTATTCATTACTTCAACTGAGATGCCTTTATATTGAGCATAAATTGAAGTAGTAGCTAATTCACGATTAATTTTATCTAATATAGTCCAATAGACAAAGCGAACAGGGAGCAATAATTTCCATAAATTATAATTAAATGATGGCATCGTTTTTTTCTTAATAAAAATCAAAGGCTGAACAATATTGCTTTTTGTTAATGTACCATCTACATCAAAATATGCTGCATTTAAATTATTTGGTAAATCTTTCATAATTTATATAAGTGGTTAGACTGAAACTGGTTTTAAATTTATAACGCTTAGTTGTCTTAATTCTTTACTAACCATTATTATTGATATTATAGCAACTACATACTCTATAACACTTGAAGCTATATAGATTGAACTTATACCAAACATTGAAGGTAAAATTAGCACTGCTGGAACATAAAAAATTATTTGCCTAATAACTATTAATAGTACGGCTGGTTTTCCTTTACCTATAGATGGGTAAAAATTCATAGTCATAAATAAAAATGGAATCACTGGTACTGCCCATAATAAAATTTGAAAGTTTATATGGTCTTGATTATTAAGTAAATCTGGACTTATCATTGTTGGCAATATGGTATTTGAATAAACCATTAGTAAAATCCAAACTGGTAAAATAAATAGTGTTGATATCGTAATAAATATAAAATAGGCTTGTTTAGTACGTGTATGCAATCCTGCTCCATAATTAACACCCACAACTGGCTGAAGTGCTCTCATAAAACCAGCAATAGGCATTAATAATAACGTGTATACTCTGTAAGCTGCTCCATACACAGATATATCGACAGCATTACCAAATTGTGACACACTTTTAAATACTGCCATTGCCTGTATTAAATTCATAACAACCATAAACAATGATGACATTCCTAAAGACAAAATAGTCTTTAAAGTAGGCTTATTATATGCTAATGAATTTGGTTGAGCTGGAAAAGAAACGTATTTACTTTTAAGATAATAATATCCTAAAAATGAATATAGTAACATCCCAATATTAGTTCCCCAAGCTGCTCCTGAAATACCTAAATTAAAAACTTCAATAAACACATAACTTATTAAAATATTGACCACTAAACCAATTCCCATAATACTAGCTGCTTGCTTCATTTTGCCTTCAGCTCTAAGAATCATATTGGTAGCAAAACCATATACCCAAAAAAAACTACCAAAAATTGTATGATTAAAATAAGTGGTGGCTAATTCTAATATTTCACCTTTTGCTCCCATAAACTGTAATATAGTTTTGCCAAAAACTATAGCAAGAACAATATATACCAGAGATAACGCAATACATAAAACATTTACATTACCAAGTAATGTAGATTGCTGTTCTATATCATTTTTACCAAGTAATATACTAAGTAATGAACCAGCACCAACTCCAATAAGTGATCCTATACCCATGGTTAAAGAAACCACGGGATAGGACATTACAACTGCGGCTAATGCATTTTCATTTAAAAAAGCGCCTATTAAAATAGCATCAAAAACTACATTTAAACCATAAAGTACCATGGCAATAATAATAGGCCAAGACAAACTAAAGGCCAAACGCCATATACTATCATTTAAAATTTTATCCTTTTGTAATGTATTACTATCCATTGTGTTTTTACAATCAATTTATAGAAAAATCACCTAAATATTTTGCTACATCTGGTGCATATTCTTCTCCCACACAACCTAAATGATCACCTTCAATATATGTAATATGTAACTTACCAAGACTTATTTCTGACCATAATTCTACAATATCATCATTAATACCTGTTGTAGTTGTATTACGTTGATCTTTAGCTTTAAAATATCTTATATCGCCAAAATATGGTGGCGATACAAAACGAGAGGCTTTAAAATTTTGTGCAAATGTTTTATAAGTACGCTCTAGTAATTCCTTTGGCATTTCTCTACCCGATAAACGCTTCATAGCACTTAAGTAAGCATCAAAACGATCTGATTGACTCATGGCATTCATGGTTTTAAACACCTTGCTAATCTGAACTAATTCGTCACTACCTTCCATATTAAATATGGCAGCTTCCGGAAGTTCAAAATTATTCGCTTGTAGCGTTTTGGTAAACCATTGCATGAATAACTTACCATCCATTTCTCCAAATCCTGCATCAGCCGGAGTTAATGCTAAGTTTGGTAGGAATCGGAATTCAATAAACAACTCATCATATACTTTAAACGGTACACGAATAGCATCAATAATACACAGATCAACCATTTCAATACCGCGCTCACTCAATCGTCTGGCCATTTCAACGGCTATCATACTACCAATTGAGTATCCTACAAGTTGCACTTTTTTGGCATTATTTTTAATGATTAAATCTACATAATCATCAGAAATGCGCTCAACAAGTTCATCACTTTCAATAGCACAATAAGCATCATAGTCACCCACAGAAATACCATAAATGGCTCCTAATTCCTGATTAACCATTTCACGTATTAAGTGCTTGTATCTGTCTAATGTTCCTCCACCAGCATGAAGTATTACTCTATGGAAATCTGAATCTTCACCTCCAAAATGAGTTAACGTACCAATAGGTGTATTCTTCATCGTTTTAACCTGAATGTTGTCTTGATTGGTTTGATTTTGATCTCTGAAGAAATCTGCCAAACCAGCCACATTAGGAGTGGTTAAAATTTGTCTTAATATTAAATCAAAACTTAAATTATCGAATCCTTTTTCAGTGAAGGTATCACGAAGGGTTCCTGCCATTTGAGCTGAAATAAGTGAATCTACACCAAAATCATTTAAATTCTGATGCTTTCCTATACTTTCAATTCCTAATGCATTACACCATAAGTCATGAATTGTTTTCTCAATATCATCTTTAAAGTCTTGGTTTGAATGTGCAGATTCTCCAACCTCAATCACACATTTTTCTTCCAATACTTTAACAGCTACCTTTCCGTTAGTTGTAACCGGAATTTTTTCAATAATCTGTATACTTGAAGGTACCATATAAGACGGTACTTTATCAGATAAATATTGAATTAATTGTCCGGATAAATTAGGCTCATACTCCGATTCTGTCGGTACTACAAATCCGAATAAGGTTTTAATTTTAGGATTACTAGCGTTAGCTTTTGCAATAACTACTGCATTAGAAACACCTTCATGAGTGATTAAAGCAGACTCAATTTCACCTAGTTCAATACGGTGACCTCTAATTTTTACCTGCTTATCTTTTCTTCCTAAAAATTCTATTTCTCCTCCTGGAGTATATCGTCCTAAATCTCCTGTTTTATAAAGTCGCTCTCCATCTTTTGGATGTGCAAAGAAACGGTCATTAGTTAATTCAGGATCATTAAAATACTCTAATGCTAATCCATGACCTGTAATATATAAATCACCTGATTTCCACTCTGGGCAATCTCTCATTTTGTCATCTAAAATTCTAAACCCTTGATTAGAAAGTGGTCTTCCATAAGGAATACTATTCCAGTCTGCTTCTAAGCCTTTATATACATGGAAATTAGACCAAATTGATGCTTCTGTGGCTCCACCTAAACTAACTACAGTTACTGATGTTGCGTATTGTAATAAGGTATCTGGTACATTTAACGGAATCCAATCTCCAGACATTAACGTTAATCTAAACGGGTTAAGTTCTTCACAGTTTGGTTTTTCTTCGGTTTCTAGATAATTTACAAACATTTGCATTAAGGCAGGCGCTGTATTCCATATACTAATGGCATTGGTTTTCATAAGATCTAACCAATGTGACGGATCACGTTGACGCTCAAACTCTGGATAAACCATAGTACCTCCACAACCTAATAATCCGAAAATATCATAAACAGATAAGTCAAACCCAAGTTGCGATAAAGCTAAAACACTATCAGATGCTGAAACCTTAAAACGTCTATTAATATCCTCAATAGTATTCATTGCTGCAATGTGCGAAATAACAACACCTTTTGGTTCTCCTGTAGATCCTGATG
Organism: Flavobacteriaceae bacterium; assembly: GCA_013215095.1. Lineage (GTDB taxonomy): Bacteria > Bacteroidota > Bacteroidia > Flavobacteriales > Flavobacteriaceae > DT-34. Next base: position 27,529 of record JABSPM010000095.1, read on the forward strand.
TATAAATTACATAAGCAGGAGCATTGATATCGTGTTTAGTATTTGATGAAATACTTTCAAGCGTAACTTCATTATTATTTTCTAACGTATCTACGGCTATAACGTTCACACTCTCTGCTACTCCATAACCTTCTTGCAAGATGTTATTAGTTGTTAATACATATTTAATGTTAGCGTTTTTAACAATTTTCGCACGTCTTTCAGCAGGTTGGTTGGTATCAATAGGTACATATACACCACCTAACGCCAATACAGCCATTACCGCAGAAACTTGATAATGTGATTTTGGTAAGGTAATAGCAACCATGTCTTGTTCTGAACAACCTAATGCTTTTAATTTTTGTGCAATAGCTACGGCTTCTTTTTCAATTTGGTTGTATGTAAATAAACCAAACTGATCTATGGTAGCCGTTTTATTAGGCGTATTTTTAAAGTGAGTCATGATAGGCTCATGCAGTAACACTTCTGGTAATTTAGCCGCTTCATGATTTAACTTGGCTCTTTCCTCTGTATGTCTAACAGGTATTTGAACTAAGTTATTGGTATTCCAATGCTCTTTATTGTCTGCAAGCGCAAGAATAAGATTTTCAAAAGTTAAGAACATATCTGCAACCATCTGCAATGGAAAAATACCATCTCTAATATCCCAGTTTATCGATAATCCTTGAGCGGTATCAACTACCTGACAATCGATAAAAACTTGCGGCGTTTGACTAATATTGTAGTCTCCTATTTGACCTTTTAATTGGGCGTCTTCACCGGTATCAAGTAATCCAATGGCACTTGTTAAAACAACAGGAATGATGATACGCTCATTCTTCTTCTTTTTCGTCATTTCACGAAGTACCTCAACCCCTGTAAATAAGGTGTGATCTAAATCATCAAATAACTGTACATTAAGGTCTTTAGCTATTTCGCTAAATGCTTTTTGTTCTCTAAAGTCAACTTCTAATAAGCTTACCTTAGTAAAGTCACCCATTATTTGATTTACCTCAGGATGAATAGGCATTCTATTCAGTACCGTAAGGTTTAAGCAAAAATGAGCGGTTTCACTCCAACGTTCTAGCACAGCTCCATAAATAGTAGCTACTGCAGATGTTGGTGTGATACCCATAGCACTTGCCTTAGTTTTAAAGTTGTTCCAGTTGTCTTTTTCTATAAGTGTACTATGTCTTGTAAAATGATTAGACGATGTATCTTCACGTCTTGCAACAGGTAACGCAGGACCTACTGGCAAGGTATCAATACGTTTCATCCAATAATCACGATCTTTGGCATAGGCAGCAGATTCTCTAATTCCTCGCTCAGCAATAGCATAATCTCTAAAGCTTAAGCTTAACGAAGGTAATTGCGTACTTGGGAAGAAGTATAGCGCCTCAAATTCTGCCATAAGCATCCACATACTAATCCAATCTGCAATTAAGAATTCCATTGAAAAATGGAGTACAGATTCTGTTTTATCTCCAGTTTTAACAGTGGTTAATCCTATATCAAATAGTGCCCATTCTTCTGTATCATAAACACGATGACTCATTTTATCGCGAACTTCTTCTAATACAGCTTCTTGTTCGGCCTCGGCTTTATCTGAAATATCTTGAAAACTGACTTTAAAACGAGGTGTCTCTTTTAAAATGGTTTGATATCCTTGATTATTTACAGTGGCTCTTAACATTTCATGTCTTTCCACCAAGGTGTTCCAACACTTTTCTACGCGGTCATGATCTAGCTTATTATACTTAAGCTCCATGTATAAATGACATGCTACACCACCATATTTAAATCCTTGATTTCTACCTAATAAATACGCCGATTGAACATCTGTTAATGGAAACGGTTTATTTCTGTTAGCCAAATCTTCTTGAATAGTAATCACCTTATCTTTAGACTCTATAAAGTCTATTATTTCGGCTTTATATTCTTTAAGCAATGTAATGTCAGATTTTCCCATAACACCTTTGGGTGCCTTAAATTTCAATTTTCCATCTTCTGTCCAAAGCTTTATGTTTCTTTTGCGCATGTCGCTAATCAAATCTTGGACATTAATTGCTTCTGTATAATTTATCATAACACAATGATTAAATTCTAAAGTATTTTGTTTTAAATCTGTTTTATTTAGTAGGTTACCTCCTCTGGTTCTGCCGGTATTGTTAAGGCAATTTCCTTAAGTACATCTACTTCAACCGGTTCAAATTGAGCATCTGGTCTTAATTCAGGAGAACCTAGGGCATGGGTTAATTCATGCCATATCTGTGTACATAACAACTCAAGATGTGCTCTTTGAGCTGGTTTTTGTTCACCGTCAATAAATTGCTTAATTGCTTTAAGGTCTTTTCCTATAGCTCTAGGCCATTGCTTTTGCAAAATATTTTGATATGTAGGTGGTCCATCTGGTCCTAACACCTGTGTACTATTTTCATTTAATTCCGGTGTTGGTGTTACATTACGCAACAATTCATTATGCGGAATATGAAGTTGTGGTTTCCATACTACAGGTCCGTGAGTATCTGTTAACGATAGTGTACCTCCTGAGCTCCCTATTGAAATCGTGTGTAATAAATGCTGATGGTTATCTGGATCATTAGGATTTACTTCGTTATGTGCGCGTAAGGTAAATGGTATGTCACCCCATGTTCCTGTTAAAATCTGGAACGCCCCTGAATCTTTAACCACATTGTTTATGCGTAAAGGTCTTGGGTTTGGTAACACGTCAATCATCATTTGAACTAAAGGAAATGATACTTGTGTCGCTAACGCGATATCTATATAGCTCACCTTTTTAGATTCAAATAAATGTTTCGATACTTCTGAGAATCGTCTAAAAGCAGGTAAGTGTACATATAAGTTCCCTGTAACAAACTGAACATTATTGGCTTTAGCTACTCTTAAGCATGCCGATAAATCGTTATGATGTATAGGATGTTCTTGAATCACATGAATTCCATTTTCCATGCAATAACGAGCTATTTCAGTTCCTTTACCTCCCATTACTCCAGATCGAAGTACAACGCAAGCTAAATCTATTTCATTTAAATCGATCTCGTTAATATCTTTTAATAATGGAATATTATAGGCTTTAGCACACTTTTGAGAGCGTTCACTCCCTCCGGCAACTAACGCTTTAATTTCAAAATCTTCGGGCATGTTTCTTAATGCTTCCAAGTAAAACTGTCCGAATGTAGAACCAAATACTACGGTTCTTAATTTTCTTGATGTATTCTGTTTCGTATTCATTGTAATAAAGCGTTATAATGTTCCTTCTTCTTCCATTAATAACTCCTCAATAGGATAGTCAATAAATTGAATTTCGTAATCTTGATCTAATTTTTCTAGATGGTCCATAACGTAGTTCACGTCTTCAATTGAAGCGGTATGGTGAAGTCCTGGTTGTACCTTTCCTTCTAATACTGCCTTTACAATAATGGCTGCCATCTTTCCACAAAATGGTATAATTTCACCCACTTCATAAATTAGCGTTTGAAGTTTTTCTTTACCGTTAGATTCACCAGTTAATTGAATCATCAAAATAAAATAAGGGCTTCGTCCTAGTGTATCCATTTCAACCGCGAAACATAATTTTTCAATCATGGCTTCAGGGTTTTTTCTGTATTCAAAAGCAGCACTATCTAGCGCAGCAATTGATTTTTCTCCTTCTACCGCGGCATACCAAACTCCTTCTTCAAGCTTAAGTCTTTTGGCAACCAGCTCTGTTTCATCATCAAATAATGGAAATAGGGTTACTTCACCAGGGAAGAACGGTAATGTTACACCACTCTGTCTCGATAACACATTAGGCACAACACCATTTTTCCAAGCAGCACGTGGTACATTATTTTCACTTAAAGATCCTTCTAAATAATCTTCTGCTCCGGCATAAGATAATTGACCTGAAGTACCGTAATAACTTAATAGTTCGTTTACTTTATCAAATTTATTCCCAAACCATATTGGCAATAGTCCAGAAAAACCAGGTGTTGCACCAGCGGCATAAACAACAACATTATCTCCCGTTTCTAATGGGTTTTTGTCATAATTGTTATCAATACCGGCATCGACCATATTAATATTATGCTTCAAACAAATTTGAGCAACACGTCTTGAATAACGATGCGACGGAGCGGCACAATTTAATACTAAATCGCAACTAGAAACAAAATTTGATATGCTATCATCATCTTCTACATCTACCGCTTCCCATGTCGCATTAGACAATATATGCCCTTGTTTAGATTTTCCTTTTTCAGGGTTACGTCCTCCTATTTTAAAGGACCAATACCATACTGCTGGAGTGTTAGACATGCGTGATGTCCAACTTCTCCATATCCTCCAATTATTCCTATCATATTAAATTTCTCCTATTTCCATGGTTTCTAATTCTTCTTGTAGACTTTGATATTCTACTTCTATTTTTGCAGCTATATCTTGCAAGTTGGCTCCAAACAATTCTCTAAGTGATAAACTCACTTCAAACTCTTTCTTCACCTCTGTTAAAAAGCGTGTTGCAGATAAACTATCACCTCCTATTTCGAAAAAGACATCTTTTCTACTTACTATTTCTAATTCTAATAAGTCTTTCCAAATTTCAGCTACTTTTTCCTCCATTTCACCTACTGGTTCCTCATAATTACCTTGATTTTTTCGAACATCAGCATCAATCATGCTAGTAATTTGTTCTGAGAACAACTTACGATCTACTTTTCCATTTGCACTTAATGGTATATACGGTAAAATGGCAATTTTTTCAGGAATCATATGTGGCGGTAATGCCTCTTGAATATGGTCTAGAATTCCACTCGATTTTAATTGAATTCTATTTTGTGCACTACTTGCGTCATATAATAATGACGAAGAGTTTTCTACCACAATTGTTTCTAGTGAATCATATCCAATTTTTTGGAAATATTTAGCCCACGCTTCTTTATCAAGCATCGGGTTAAACTTCGCTCTCCTTGCTTTATCAAAGTTTTGGAAACCTTTATCTATTACTCCAGAACTAATAAGACCTATTGGCATTAACAGTTCACTTTCTAAAGATAACAGTCTTCCTCCATTATTTAATAACTGGTGACTGATAAAGACTCCGTCACTCGGATTGGTAAAACGGTGTAGTGTGAATATAGATACTACAAAGTCAAAATTATACCAGTTTTCTTCTGGCACTTGGTTTTGCTTCTGTTCTATACTATCAATTGTATATCCAGCTTCAGTTAAGCGCTCTGTAAAATTACGAAGCATGGTTTTACCTTCATCAATTACTGAAAATTCTATATTATTGTTGTCTTCAATGTTGCTCAATAATTTTTCTGTTAAAAGACCTGTACGACCTCCTAAAATGGCAACTTTTAAGGTTGTATTTGACGCGGCCGCCTTTTCATTTATTTTTTGTGCAACTTGTTTGATACCTGCTAATACACCAGTATCTTGAGTACTTAATACTTCCGGAGATAATAAGTCATCATCTAACAAATACAACGAAGGAATATCATTCGATAAAATTTGTTGAAGCAATGGCTTACGATCTTCTAACTTCGTTTTAAATTCCTCTAAATTTTTAGGCAGTTCACTTTCAGTATGTGCTACTACATTAAATACGAGTTCATTATTTTTACTTATTAAAATATGCGCTTCGGTTAACCAATTTAACCACATATCTAATACTGGAAGTTGCTCGTTAGCAATATTCATATTTGCCACTAACTTCGCACGTAAGCTATCAATGTGTTCTGTTGTATTTTCTGGTGCAATTGCAGTTTCGTTTTTATATGGAATATCATAACTGGATAAGTCAAGTAAACCATATAAAAATTTAGCTACAATTTGCTTTTGAATATTATATTCTGCTTTAACTACATCTGATTGATTTTGGTTATCAAATACATTGGTTTTAAAGGTTGTTCCTTCACCATTATCTCCTACAACTCCTGCAACTAACTGCAACGATTGGTTAGCAATGTATACTATAGCTGTAGCTTGGTTTACTCCGTCGTATGTTTTAAGAGCGGCTTCAATTTCACCTAATTCTATTCTAAAACCATTTACTTTTACTTGATGGTCCATTCTACCTAAAAACTCAAGGTTACCATTAAACCAATAACGTCCTAAATCTCCGGTACGATACCATTTTTCATTTTGGTAAGTCACGAATCTACTTGCGGTTAGTTCTGGATTATTCGTATATCCACTTGCAACACCAGTTCCTCCAATCCATAATTCACCTATAACACCATTTGGACAATCATTACCAAGTGTATTAACAACTCTGTATTTTTGATTAGCTAATGGTTTTCCATATGGTATTGACCTCCAAGATTTGTCTACCTCATTTACTATAAAATAGTTCGACCAAATTGATGCTTCAGTAGCACCTCCTAGCGCGACAAGCTTACAAGATTCAGATTTTTCGATTAATCTATCTTTTAAATCTAATCCAACCCAATCTCCAGATACTAATACTAATCGCAAACTTGATAAATCATTATCTTCTGAAGCACTAATGAGTAACATATCGAATAAGGCCGGAACAGAATTCCATACAGTAACCTTATGGGCTTCTACTAATTGTATCCAACGAGAGGCTTCTTTTCGCTCTTCTTCTTCAATTAAAACTAATTTTCCTCCAACTGCTAATAATCCAAAAATATCATAAACTGATAAATCGAAATCTAGTGCTGAAACGGCTAAGGCACAATCTGTATTTGTTACCTCAAATTTTGTGTTAATATCTTGAATCGTATTCCAAGCGGCTTGATGTGCAATCTCTACCCCTTTTGGTTCTCCAGTTGATCCTGAAGTAAATATGATATATGCCAATGCATCTAAATTGGTATAAATAGGCTTTTCTAAAGGCTTAACCTCATCTAATGTATCTATATTAACGATACTTATACCTTGAGCTTCTAATGCTTTTATTTTAGGATATTTCTCAAGCGTATCTGTATTAGTTACTATATACTTGATTCCTGCTTTATTAATGATCTTTTCTTGTCTACCAATAGGTTGTTCAACCCCAATTGGAACATAGAACGATCCGCTTCCTAAAATTCCCATCACGGCTACAATTTGTGATGCTCCTTTAGGTAATATAATTGCCGTTGGGCTTGTTGATTGCACCCCTTTATCTACTAAAACCTTAGATAACTTTAAGGCTTCATTAGCTAATTCACCATAATTTTTAGTTTGCTTTTCTCCAAAATGTAACGCTACCTCAGCAGGATTTTCATTAGCATATTGGAAAAAGGCCTGATGAATTGGTCTTGGTGCAATTTCTTCTTTTGTACTGTTGGTATTATCGCGAACTTCTCTTTGTGCTTTACTTAACAAATCTGGTAATACCTGAGTACTCTCATTTGCGATAAACCAAAAAAGAATTTGCTCTTGTGTTTTGAATAATTCTTGCCCACGTTCTTCTGACATAAATTTAGGGTTAATATGCCAAGTAATTTCTACCTCGGTACCTTCTGAAATGGTAATCAAAATATCTGGTAAACCTGAAGGAAGTTTTACTTCTTCTGTCCCAGACGTATGAATTAATAAGAACTTTGCTGTAGCTTCTAAGTTTTTAACAGGGTTTGAAATTATATTTTGATGCACTTTCTTACATCCATTAATAAAATCGTGTTCAAAACTTAGATCGTCATTGGATTCATTAATTGGTACTGAAAAAAACCAGTTACTATTAATAATACTCAATGTATCATCTGTATCTACGTCTGTATAATCTACCCAGGTTTTTAGGGTTAAAAGTACACTCTGTGCTATCACAGCGTTTACTTCTAATTGTTTTTCTTTTGATCTATTTTGAAACGTATTCCAAGTATTAGAAGAAAAACTAATATTTTCTGTATACCATGTGCTATCAGCAATAGTCTGTGATAGGGTTTTATTTTGTTCTAAATCAGTTGTCATCTTTTATGTATTAGAAAAATGATTTTTTAGCTGTATTAATTGAGTTTAAGAGGGTATTCAAATAAGATTCTCCTAGCGATTGAATAAAGAAATGGTGCCCTTGAAATTCTTTTAACAAAAATTCACTTTCGGCCACATCTTTCCAGTATTCAACTACTGTTTTATTAGCGTCATCTTGCGTTCCGCAATGTGCCTCTATTGGAATTTGTAATTTTTGCCCTGTATATTTAAATGATTCATGGGTTCGCAAATCTGCACGCAGCTGTGTTAACATGAACTTTAACATTTCCGGGTGATTTAAAACAACATCAGGTGTTCCTCCCATTGCTTTAATTTCGGCAATCATTTCTTCGTCTGAGCTAACACTATTCAGCGGGCTAGGATCTTTCATGTGTGGAGCATGTCTTCCAGCTACAATAAGTTTTTCTGGTAAAGGCAGCCCTTTTTGTTGAATTGTATAGGCAAGTTGAAATGCTACAACTGCTCCAAAACTATGTCCGTATAAGATATAGGAATTATGAGGCACTTCTAAAAAAACAGCTAAAAAACGTTCAATAAGCTCATCAATACTCTTGGCATTTGGTGCTGTAATGTGATTACCACGGCCTGGAATTTCTACAGGAACAAAATTTACTGCCGGATTTTGTTTTGTAGCTTGGTACCAAGGTCTGTATAAACTAGCACTACTTCCCGCAGATGGAAAACAAAATACTGTAGTTTGTTCTTCTTGACTTTTTAGAAACTGTTTTGGCTGTTTGCTTTCCCTTATATCATTATAGTTAAAAGGAAACCATTTTTGTAAAATATCCATAATTCTATCGCTGTTAGCTGTTAATACTATTGTCTAATTGAATGCTCCAAGTTTCGGCATTTACAATATCATGCACCCATTGTTCGTAGCGCGCTATAATACCATCTAATTCGTCTAGATTAAAGGCGTCTTCAACTACGTCCCAATTAATTAAATACTCATCTCCTCTTCTGTATATTTGATGATCAATAACAACTTGAGGTGTCTGACTCACAGCATACACTTCTTTAACTCCTTCTGGGAAGAAATTATTCTCCATTTCTGCAGACTCGCTACTTAATAAACTTGTAAATACTACCGGCATAATTGCTTTACCTGGATTGTTCTTATTTAATTCTCTTAAAATTTCTAATCCGTTTTTCGCTCTATGCTCAACGGCTTGCCAAATTTGATCTTGTATAGACATAACCTCGCTTAAGAACGTCACTCTATCATCTGGGAAATATGAAATTAGAGCTACGTTAGTAAAGTCTCCCATGACTTCATTTACGTCTGGATGTAATCCTAAACGGTTAAATAATGTCATGTTTAGGGTAAGGGCTTTTCCACCACTCCATTGCGACAATAACTTTGAGAAAATTGTAGCAAATACTGCTGTTGCACTTACTTGATAGTCTTTAGATCTTTCAGTAAGCGTATGAATTGCCTCATCTGAAACGGCAAACTTATAACGCTTAAATCTAGGCTGTTCAACTTCTGCCAATGGCACTTTAAACGGTAATTGAGGTCCCTTAGGCATATTGTCAATTTTTGAAGCCCAATATTCATTAGCCTTTTGTATGAAACTTTCATGCTCTAAATGCCATTTCTTTTCGTCTCTAATATATTCTTTAACTGTATACCCTGGTTGTCTAGGAATTTCGCCTTGGTATGCCTTAATAACCTCTCGCATTAATAAATCTGCACTCCAAGCATCTAGTATAAGTAAATCTACACTAAGGTGTAATTTAGTATGTGCTGTGTTCGCATGACTCACCTCAAAATTAAACATAGGCCATTCTCCTATTGGATATTTGTGATGCGAACGTTTTACCCTTATATCTTCTGATTTTTCATCAGAAACTTTAACATTGAAATATGGTGTGGTTGGCAATACCGCCTGAGTTCCGTCTTCATAAATTACAGTTCGCAAGGCATCATGCAACCCAATGATATGGTTAATGACTTCTTCTAACTTTGAGATATCTAGATTAGGCCATTCTAATTCACTATAATAATGAGATCCAACATTACCTAATTCAAAATTATCATCTCTACCCATTAAAAAGGCATTCTGTATAGGTGTTAATGCAAACTTGTCAAAACGGACTTTAAATGATTTATAGGTGTTAGACTGTAAATACTGAATTAAAGATTCTTTATGTTTCTTTAGTTGTTCTAATAAGGCTTTGTCTAATGCGCCTTTTGGTGCCTTAAACTTTAACTTATCGTCTTCAACCCAAAGGTTAACTTCATTAGCTGTACATGCATCAATTAAAGCATTTAGTGCATCAGTATGGTTTTGCCAATTAAGCGCCTTACGTTCTTCTTGCATAACTGCTTTTTCAGTTTTAAAATCAATGGCACCGGCAATTAGGGTGTGTAAATAATAATGACGATCTGATAAATCAAAATTCGATTTTACACGATCAAAATCATAACCTCCTAATTGGCAAGACCCCACATTATAATGTACCCCTTCAGATTCTAATAACTGCGTGATAAATCCACTTTCAATCATACCGAATCTAAGCGATTCTTTTTCATAAATTGGATAAACGGCTTCCATATCTGCTATCATATGAACAGCAAAAGCTCCTTGATCTAACCAATCGTGATTAAAATTAAGTTGGGTTGGTGGTACAACGTTTTCATTAGAAATAAGAATTAACTTTTGGTTATACTGATCGAAGTAGTAATACCCTTCATTAACGTTTTCTACCTTATCTTTAAATACCGTTAAATAAATTTGTACGGGATATATACCACCAGAAGAAGCATAATTAAATCTGTAATTCTGATCCATGGCTTGCGCAGCACACAGATTTAAGTACCCTGTAAACTCATCAAAAGAAACTGTTTTATCTAAAAATTGACGATAACTCTTTCTCCAATTGCTATAAATATCAGGGTTGTTAGGTGTACCTAATGAAATTTCAGTGTTTGTCTTTAAATCTTGTCGTCTAGCAACTCTACTTTTCTTGTAAGCCTGTCTGTCCTCAAAGTTTTCTATGAACTTAAGGCTATTCATATAGGTCATTTGATCTTCTGAGAATAGTAAGAATTGTGGTTCAATTACTCTTTCATTTCCAGAAACAGCATTCGCTGCACTATTTTCATAGTTATCAAAGGTAATATCTTTGTCTTGGTAATACTCTATTAATTCTTCAACAGATCCAAATCGTACCATATCACCCACCGTTGGACGGTCAAGGAAGTTGGTTTCTAATTGATTCGCTAAACGAATAATATCCATAGAAGAAACTCCCAGCTCACTAAATTGGTCTTGTTCTGTTAATTCTGGTAATTCAAATACTTCTCTAACCAAAGCTAACACAGGGTGTACCATACCGCTACCTCCTTGTGAAAATTTTTGCTTCGTTTTAGCATTAGCAGCGCCAACTGATTGTTGGTCTTTAGCAAGCTTTGTTAATTCTTTACGATCTACTTTACCATTATTCGTTATAGGATAACTGTCTAAAGCAGTAATCGTATCTGGAATAAAATAAGGTGGTAAATGGTTCGCTAATTCTCCTTTTAAATCTGCTTCAGAGAAACTAGAGACATCGGTTTTCACAAAAGCCACTAACTTTTTATTCGAAGATTTTTCTCCAATTGGTAAGATCACGGGATCTAATTCTGGATTGCATTTTTGGAATGCCATCTGAATTTCACCAATTTCTATTCGGTAACCATTAATCTTTAATTGATCATCTTGTCGACCTAAAAATTCAATGACTCCATCTTCAATATACCTACCATAATCTCCCGTATCATAAAGTCTTATGTTTAATACCGGGTGATGATAAAAGGCTTTTTTGGTTAAGCTTTCACTTCCCCAATACTTTTGAGCCAATCCTTTACCTGCTATGTGTAATTTTCCTTTTACAAAGGTTGGACATGGTCTTCCGAAATCATCTAAAATATAAAACTGTTGATTTGCTAGAGGGTACCCATATGGTACTGAACTCCAATCGGACTTAATTTCTTTAACTTCATAATAATTAGACCAAATAGAAGCCTCTGTAGCACCACCCATACTCACTAAATTAGCAGCTGGCATTACGTTTTTCATTCTATCATGGGTCGATAATGGAATCCAATCTCCTGATAAAAAGACTTTGTTAATGCTAATAGAATTGGTATCGTTAGCTAAAGAATCTAGAAGAATATTAAATAAGGCAGGAACAGAATTCCACAATGTAATATTATGTTGCGCAATTAATGATTTCCATGCCATAGGATCGATTCGTTGTTCCTCGGTTGGAACAACCAATTTTCCTCCTAGAGCCAATACTCCAAATATGTCGTATACAGATAAATCAAAACTATAGGCCGATACTCCAAATGCAGTATCATTTTCTGTTACATTAAAGCGTCTGTTAACATCTAAGATAGTGTTTACTGCCGCTTCATGAGTAATCACTACTCCTTTTGGCTTACCCGTAGAACCTGATGTAAATATAACGTATGCAACATCATCTATAGCTATAGATGACGGTGTGAAATTAGTCTTATCCCAAGTGATATCTGCATGCTTAATGTGCGTAATATTACCAGTAGCTACATCATTAACTTCAAAATCTACATCAGCAATAAATGCCTGTGCTCCAGCTTGCTCTATAATATCTACAGTCCTTGATTTCGGATTGTTATGAGACATAGGCACATAGGCAGCACCATATTGTACAATACCAAGAATTACAGCTATTGATTCAAAAGATTTCTCCATTTGAACCACAACTCTAGCGCCTTTTTCTATTTTGTTGTGCGCTAAAAGGTTTGCTATATGATTGGCTTTATGAAGCAATTCATCATAGGTATAACGCTTATCTTGAAAAACAATAGCCTCTTTATTAGGATTTTGTTTTGCATAGTTTATAATCTGCTCATGTAAGAGATAATCAGGATATGCATATTCTGACGCATTTACAGCATTATGTTCATTCTGTTGATACTCTGGTCTAAGATCTTGTAATTTTGTTTCCCAGAACGTAATATCTTGAGTAGCACGGTCTATTAAATTAATGTATGTATCAAACATTGCACTTATAAGACCTTCTGGGAATATAGTATTTAAAACATCCCAAGCGATAAGTGTTTCACCGTTTTTAGTCATTACTTGAGCATCTAACCAAACTTGCGGTGTTTGTGATGACGAATATCCTATTTTACCGAAAACATTCTGTTCTCCAAAATCTGAATTGTCTTTATTTAATCCTAAAGCACTGGTAAATACTACAGGATAAAATACATTCGCGTTAGGATTCGCTTTATTTATTTCTTTCACAACTTCAATGGCAGAATAACTTTTGTGTTGCAAATCTTCTTGCATTTGCCATTGCACTTGCTGTGCATTTTCCTCAATACTTTCGCTTAAACAATTCACATTTAAAAGTGAAAGGTGCGTAAAGTCTCCAATAACTTTATCAATATCTGGGTGTACAGGATCTCTATCGAATACGGTTAACATTAAACCGAAATTTTGTCCAGATCCCCAAGCACTAAGTACTTCAGAAAAAATACTAATTAATGCAGCTGTAGGTGTTAATTTTTTCTGAGCAGCGAACTGACTAAATTTATCCCACTGAGCTTTATTAAATGTTTTTTCAAAGTGAGCAAAGTCATTGGCTTTATGACCAAACTCCGAAACTTGATTTTTTACCGGTAATTTTGGAGGTGCTGGTAAGGTGTCTATACGATCTAACCAATATTTCTTATCGGTTTCGTAGAAATGCGACTTTTCTTTAAGCTCTAAATAGTTTAAGTAATCTTTAAAAGACGCCTTAATTTCTGGTAACGCATCACTTGAATTACCAGACTCATGTTGTGTATACAAAATGGTTAAATCTCTCCAAAATAAACGCAGACTTAATGCATCACTAGCAATAAAATCCATTCCAAAATGAATTCTCCATGCATTGTTTTTCATTTCGCTTACGCGCAAATCGAATAGTGGCCGCTCTAACGGAATAATTTGCGTAGACATACGCTCACGTAACTCTGCTAAATGCTGATCTAAATCTTCTTCCTTTTCTAGCTTATACACTGGAATATCGAATGACATTTCTGGAAGAATTTTTTGAGTCCCGTCGTTATATACTCTAACACGTAGCATTTCATGACGTTTTATTAAGTCATTTAATGCTCGTTGTAAAACACTTAAATCTAAGTCTTTAGCATCCATCTCAAAATACCCATAGCAGCTTATTCCACCCCATGGTATTTCGGTATTTCTTCCCACTACATATGCGTTCTGAATACCATTTAACTTAAACAATTCATAACGATTTTCTTCATCATTATTAAATAGTTTAATTAATTCTTGTTTTGCAGAAGAAGAACTATCTGATGTTTCATTTACTTTATTATAAATGAACTCTGCCCAACTTTCTAAGGTAGGTTCTCTAAGAAAGTCGTTGCTTTGCACTTCTATTTCTAATTCTTTTTCCCAACGGTCAATTAATCCCGTCATAGAAATAGAATCTAATCCTAGTGTAAAAAGGTTTTCATCATCCTCGAGTTCGTCTAAGTCCTCTTCGTCAAACCCTAATTCTTCCATAAGATTCATCTTAAGGTAATCAAATGCCCCTGATACACTATTTAGATTAATTTTTTGTACTTCAGTTTCTATAGTTCCCATTACTTATCTCTAATTTTTAATACAAATGCTGTTAACTTTAGTTTAATTTTAAAGCGAATACTTTTTCCTTAAATTGATAATTAGGAACATTAATTTTTGTTAATCCGCTTGCTTTATAATACAATTTCCAGTCTATTTTACTTCCCTTCACCCAATTGGCAAAAACCTTCTCCTCCAGTTCGGGAGCTTCATTGATCTGGTTATATGTGATTTTAGCTATGTTTTGATTGATAGGAAGCTCTGTTTTATTGGTCCAAACGTTAGAAATACTATCTTCCAAAGCTTTTTCGTTTAGCAAAGATTCTAGTGCTTCAATAATATCTTGTTTCGTACTAGCCCAAATAACTCTACGCTCTTTAAAATCTGCTTTAGATATATTTTGACTATACGACAAGGCTTCCATATTTACTTGGCCTTCCTTCTTTAAGAAGTCAAGGAATATCTGTAACTGATCATTAACACAAGCTTGATTTCTTGCACTAAATCTGAATGGCCATTTTTGAGAAGCCTTTTTTTGACATTTTGGTGTATCACTAGACTTAGTATACTCTTCTAAAACAATGTGTGCATTGGTTCCGCTTAAACCGAACGAACTAATTCCTGCTATTTTAGGATTTTCTGCTTTTGCCCATTCTTTAGTTTGTTCTGGAATCTCTATGCATGAATCTGACCAATTAATATGAGACGATGGCTTATTAAAATGCAGGTTACCTGGTATTTTTTTATGTTCTAAGGCCAACACGGTTTTTATGAAACCAGCCACACCTGCTGCTGCTTCTAAGTGACCTAAATTAGATTTTACAGTTCCAACATAAACCGGAGTTTGACGCTCTTTTGGTAATAAATGAATAATAGAATTCATTTCTATAGGATCACCTATTTCAGTACCCGTACCATGTGCTTCAATATAATCTGGTCCAGTAGCACTAATTCCCGCTTTTTGCCATACTTGTTTTAGTAACGCTTCTTGAGAGGGTCCGTGAGGTACCGTTGGTCCTGATGCTAAACCACTTTGGTTTACTCCTGAAGCCTTAATTACAGCATGTATATGATCGCCATCTCTTTCGGCATCTGATAGTTTTTTTAACACAACTACTCCACTACCTTCACCACGAACCGTTCCGTTTGCACTTGCATCAAAGGATTTACTTCTACATTCTGGTGATAAAATATTTAACGCTGAGAATAATGCGGTAGACTCTTGCGTTAATAAGATATTAACACCACCGGCAAGCGCCATATTACAATCACCCATCCATAAACCTTTACACGCCTGATCTATACTTACTAAAGAAGATGAACAAGCCGTATCGGTAGTTATACCCGGACCTTGGAAACCGAAGAAATAATTTACCCTTCCCGACATAAATGAAAATCCGTTTCCAGAAACATCATAAGGGTCTAGTTTAGCGGTTTTATTTCTTTCGTTGGTTAATTGCTGCATATATTCCATCAGCATAACCCCTGCATATACCCCCGTCTTACTTCCGCGTAACGAATCTGGTGCGTATCCGGCATTTTCTAATGCTTCCCAACATACTTTCAAGAATAGGCGTTGTTGCGGATCGGTACGTTCAACCTCGCGTGGTGTAAATCGAAATACCCTATGATCAAATCCTTCTATGTCTTCTTTTAAATAGCCTGCTTCTTTTAAAAAGTCGCTACCTTTCCAAGCCTCATGTAAACTTGGATTCACCCTTTTTTCTGGTAATGGACCAATTAAATCTTCTTGATCTTTAAGACTTTTCCAAAATTTTTCTGGTGAACTAGCTCCTTTTGGAAACCTACACGCCATGCCTACTACAGCTATGGGCTCAAAAGATTCTTTTGTATTTTGATTTAATTCTTGCTTTAATCTTCTAATTTCTTCTAAGGCTTTTCTTAGAATATCTGAACGGTCTAAATTATTATTTTCCATTTTATTCAATAATTCTGCTTAAAGCAATTCTGCATTTAAAAGTTCTAGAAGATCTTCTTCACTTTCTCCCATGTTATCTTTATCCTGATCATCAGCTTCTGGCTGTATTAATTCTTCAAGGTGTTGGCTTAATAGCTCAACGGTATTGAAGTCGTAAATAAGACTCACTGATAATTTAACCCCTAACATTTCTTCTAAATCTGTTCTAATGCCTAAGGAGTGTACCGAATCTAATCCTAATTCAAATAATGGAATTGTAGGATCAACATCAAGCACATCTATATCTAATTCTTCGGCTACCATTTCTTGTAAAATTTCATGTAATGGTCGGTCTAGTTTAACCGTACCATTAGATTTTGTAGTTGCCTGATCTTCTGAAATATTAGATACACCTGATAAGAAATCATTATGATTTAATAGCTCGTATAACGGCTTAAATCGGTTCCAGTCAATGTTCATGATACTCGGAGTAGTCTCATTCGACTTACTTACTAAATCTAAAGCGACACGAACAGCATCATGCATAGGGACATCTAAAACTCCAGATGATTCTAATTCTTCTGCTTCACTATCTTTCATTAAACCTTTTTCTGTAAATCGTCCAAACCTAACTGAACAGGTTCGTTCGCCTTTCAGGTTTCTATTTACAGCTAAACCATCTAATAATAAGTTAGCGCTAGAATATCCAACAACTCCATCACCAGACCATAAAGAGGCAATTGATGATGTATATAAGGTATAACCAACATTAAAGTCTTTGAATTGCTTTTCTAATTGAATAGCACCTTCGTATTTTGTATTCCACTCATACTCTAACTCATTAGTATTTAAATCAACAATCCTTTTTCTACTAATACTTCCTGCTGCATGAATAATATTGATTTCATTTACTCCACTGTCTTTTATCTGCTTCGCTATTCTTGAAATATCTTCACTAGAACTTACATTTCCGCTAACTGCTGAAATTGAAATCCCCTGAGATTTACACGATGTAACATAGGCTCTAAAATCGGCTTGTACTTGAGTTAGCTTTATATTCTTAACTTCAGTTTCATCTGCTTGAAGCCATCTGGTGTTTCGAGACATTAAATAAATATCTTTACATCCTTGCTTCACCAGTTCTTCTGTGAACACACGCCCCATTTGTCCTAGTCCACCACTAATAAGTATCGGATTCGTCCAATTGGCTTCTGTTGTAATTTCAGTGGTATTTGAGTCTTTTTGTTTTTGAAGAATTGGTGTATAAACATTAGCATCTCTAACTGCTAATTGATCATGATTACTCAGTTTATTTTGGATACTAGGCTCCAATAATTGTGCAATCGCATCAACCGCATGAATATCGATAACACCTTTCCACATTTGCTTCGCTTCTATAGGCATGGTTCTAGCTAGTCCTAATAGCGCTACGTGGAACGTATTCACATCTTCATTTGTTGCTATAGCAACTGCTTTACTAGTACATAACCTAATACTTGCATGCTTAGGTAGTTTTTGTAATAATCCTTTAAAATTAATCAGTACGCCTGAAAGTTGTTTTATATCTGCCACTGGCGGAGCGAAACACAACAAGTCGTGTGACTGATCTTCTAATTGTTTGGTGAAGCTTGATAAGGTTTCAAACTTAATATGATCGTTTGATGCCTGAGTTCCCTCTTGATCTATAACAAAAAATTCTGGTATATTTTGAGTGGCGTTAGTTATAGCAAATGCATCTTGAGCTTGTTTCGCATCAAAAAAGATCCATTTATGATTTGATAAATTTGAATTTACAGTACTGTTAGAATCATTACTGCCAAGTTCATTTACATTTACCCACGCTTCATTATAAACAGGTCCTATTTCACTTTCTGATTCTAAAAACTGACTCATAATTTTTCGAATCTCCATAGACTTCACTTCTAAAAGCGGTTGTCCTTCTGCATTTGAAAATAAAAATTGTCCAGTCATGGCATTAGCCCCTGTTTCCAATAAATTTCCTTGTGCATGGATGGCACCGTGTAATGGCTTGTATATTGTAATTTCTTCGTATCTAGATGGTACGAATGGTTCCTTTACATCTTTAAATACTTGAGCGGAGAATAAGGCATGCATACACGAGTCTAATAACTCTGGTGAAGCTTGCAAGGTATCTTTAGATGGATCTTGGCCAACAATTGCGGCCATTTTAGATGCATTAGACGATAATTCCTTTATTAAACGGAAGTCTGGTCCATATTCTACACCCCAATTCTTTAAATAGCTATAGAATTCATTGATATCTACAGCATTGAACTGCTCACTTTCTTTATCGAATAATGTCGTAACTTCAGGTACATTGTCTTCTGAAAGAATTTCGAAATCACCTTTTATATGTAATATCCAATCTTCTTTCTCGGCCTTACTTACAATTTCCCAAGATCCGGTATTTATTGAAGTATCTGCATTAAACGAATGATATTTTAGCTCTAACTGAACATTTCTTTCATCTTGCAGCGATTTAAAACTCATAGGCTGGAAAATTTGCACATTTTTGAGTCTCATAGGATGACTAGTATGCAAATGAAATAGTCCCTCACAGGTCATTGAAATATAACCTGACCCTGGAAATATATAAGCTCCATTAACCGTATGATCTTTAATACAACCCTCATGCTCTGGAGTAAATACAGATTTAAAGCGTTTTATATTCTGATCTTCAGTATCTAGTTGCTGATGTAAAATTGATGCTATCTTGTTATTTTGATCAATTACACTATCATTACCCGATACTTTCGGATTTTTTCTACTGTTAATTTTATACGATTCTGAAATGTAAGGCTTAATCGTTAATGGTGTTGGCGGTAATGGTATCTTATTTAAGGTATTAGTACCAAAATGCACTGCCCAATTAATTGCTACACCTTTTGCGTATGCATATAGGAAGAAATTAAATAATTCTTCTACATTTTTAGTTCTTAACATGGAAACATTTACTGTATCTTTAAAAACATTAACGCTTATATTACTGTTTGAGTTATTTTGTACTCTGTCTAACCAAAATTCCTTTTTGACGGCTGACTCAGAGGACTCCCAAATGGTATTGATACTTCCAAAATTAATTCGGTCAAGTAGTTTAGCACGTTTGTCTTCATTCAAAATGAAAAGCATTAAAGCTTCTTCTAAAGTCAACACCTCGCTAAACACGGCTCCCAAATAATCTCCCTCATATGAAGTTGTAAACTTCACTGGATTTTTAACTGATGATGCAATGGTATCAATCCAAACAAAAGCTTGAGAAAAACGCAAAATATTTTGCTCTAAATCAGAAGCATCAGTATTCAATATACCCTGAATAGATTTGCCTATTAACTTGTTTAAAATATTATTTATTACACCAAATGACTTCGAAAAAACCTCATTTTTAAACCAATTTTGAAGACTTTCTACGTTATATGTTGGTAAATTTTCAACATGTAACACCACTTGCTCGGCTCTTCTTTTCTTACCTAATGAGACTAATTTAAAACTTGTCTGTTTTTCTTTTCTATAATCTTGTAGCTCTTGAATTAATTCTTTCGAAGAATTAAAGTATGCATAAATAGATTCTTGAAAAATTTCTCTACCATTTACTAAGGTATTTGATAATGATGCAATAGCTACTTCATCATTAATTGTGTTTAGTAATTGATCGATATACTCATTTAATTTCTCTTTATTTTGTGCAGAAATTACTATAGGCCATTTATAATCTTCCGGATAGTTGTGATCATTTTTACGAGGTTCTGGTGCATTACCTAAGATGGCATGAACATTTGCTCCGGTCATACTAAATGCACTAATCCCGATATGTCTTTCTGCATCATCCCAAACTGTATTTTCTTTTACAGGAACAATTGGTTTTTCATTTCATTTAAACGCTGGGTTTAAATGTTCTAAGTGTAATCCTGGTGGTATCATTTTATGCTTAAGTACCAATAAGGATTTCACTAATGATGCTACTCCTGCTGCTGGCTCTAAATGACCAATATTTGATTTTACTGATCCTGTTAAAAGTGGTTTTGATGGTGATATTGAAGTACCAAATACATTGTAAAGTGCCTCTAATTCCACAGGATCACCTAAGTAAGTTCCTGTACCATGTGCTTCAATATATCCTATATCTTCTGGTAACAGCCCTGCTTTATCTATACAGTCTTTAATGAGTATCTCTTGGGCTTTACCATTAGGAGCCGTTAAACCATTACTACGGCCGTCATGGTTTGTAGCAGTAGCTTCTACTACACCGTAAATATAGTCACCATCTCTCTCTGCATCTTCTAATCTTTTTAATAATAAAACACCAACACCTTCTCCTCTAATGTAACCATCTGCATCTTTAGAAAACGTTTGACAAGCAGCAGATTTAGAAAGTGCTCCCATTTGTGATAATGCTACTAATCCGTTAGGAGATAATACACAGTTTACTCCTCCTGATAACGCATAGTCACATTCACCACTTATTAAACTTTGACTTGCTAAATGCAAGGTCATTAACGATGATGAACAAATGGTATCAATCTGTAATGTTGGCCCTTTTAATCCTAATAAATAGGCAACTCTACCAGCCGAAATAGCATTCGCATTCCCCAAAGAGTTAGAAGCTGTAAATCCTTCTACTCCATTTGGTGCGATGTCAAAATCGTGATAATCACGATAGCTCACTCCAAAGAATGCCCCTGTTCTTTCTTTAATAGTATCTACCCTGTATCCTGCATTTTGAATACTGTTCCAAGACGATTGTATTAATAATCGGTGTTGCGGATCTATATCTGCAACCTCTTTTTCAGACATTCCGAAGATACTAGGGCAAAAATCAAAGACATCAGATATAAAGCCTGCCCTGTCTACATAAGTCTTACCTTGCCCACCTTCAGGATCATAATAGTATGAATGATCCCAACGGTCTTCTGGAATTTTTACTATACCGTTTTTCTTATTTATAAGTGCATCCCAAAATTGATCGGGACCATTAGACTCAGCTGGAAACTTACAGTCTAAACCAATAACGGCAATTTTATTTTTTTTATTCGTGATCATTTTTTCTAATCTTTAAGATAGTGTGCTTTTAATCTTCTAATAATCCTTTTAAGAAATCATCATCTACTCCTTGCACACTTTTATTCTCTGTTTCATTATTGGTTTGTGATTTAATTTCAAATTCACACAAATAATTTGCCAATTGGCTCACTGTAGAATAACTCCAAACAATTGTTGGTTCAATATTTATTGCGTATTTCTCATTAAGATCACTTACAAAACGAATGGATAGCGATGAATCTAATCCGTATTCTGAGAACGATGTATTGGCTGTAAATTGACTACTATCAATACCTGCTTCTTTCTCTAGCCAACTATAAATCCATTGTTCTAGATTATATATGTCTTTTTGAAGTAATGCACTTTTTGTATTTGATTGACTTGAAGCTTTCTCTTCTGCTATTTCAGAGAAATTGTTTAGTTCTTCTGAGTCAATTCCCTTAACATTTTGTCTAAGTTCTGATGCCTCTTGCGTTTCAATACTTCTTAAATCTCGGAAAGGAGATGTTACAATTTCATTAAGGTCTGGTTGGGTATAAATAACCTCATGCCCGTTTAGCAATTTATTAAAGTTAGCTTCAAAATTTTCTTTATCAATTCTAGCTCTATCGATATCTAATACACTCAAGGCGGTTGTATTTATCTTGTCTTTAATCCAATTTTTAGCCATTGGCGACAATTCATCACCACACATTAGAGCTATACACTGGTAAGTAATAATTTCACCAAAAGCATACTTATCATACTTAACATCATTTAAGTCTGAATTCACGCCTCGCTTACTCAACTGTTGATTAATGAATCGTTTTGTTTCACTTTTAACTGATACAGACTTATTCGATAAAAAGTCAATCGTTTGCGCTATACTCTCGTCAGATCTTCCTCCTAAGTCGGCAATTAACGACTCTGATGGACCTTCAAAAATTCTTAATACTCGCATATCTCTAAATAACTGTGCGATACCGTTATGTTCTGAATACCCTCTTGCCGCAGTAATTTGCATTAGGAAATCTACTGCGTCCCATGTTTCTTCTGTTGAAAATATTTTACCAGCACTAATTAACATATCTGGAATTATCTCTCCTTCATCTTTCCAATTAATAAGCTTGGTTTGGTAATTTTCAATGATTTCTAAGACGCATAATATTTCATTTAGTTGTTTAATTACAACTGGCTGATCGATTAGTAATCCAGAATTAACTTTTCTGTTTTCTGCCCATCTCTTTGATCTTGCTAATACGGTTTTTAAAACACCTATACACATAGAGTTAATAGCTATTCTTCCCATAGCCACAACTTCGCGTAACACTTCAGATCCCTTACCAATTGCACCTAATACATGAGTATCAGGAACTGAAACACTATCCATTATAAAATGACCTTGTACAGAACCGCGCATTCCCATTGTCATACATTCTTCAATATGCTTTAAACCCGGTAAACCTTTTTCTACTAGAAAAGCAGATTGCCCTAGGTATTTTCCATTTTCATCTTTAGTATGAGCTATTACTGTTAAACAACTTGACCATGAAGAAGATCCTACCCAACATTTTTCACCATTTAATACCCAACTTCCATCAAATTGTCTTTGAGCAAATGTTTTACCTGCATTAGGATTGCTTCCTGCACTTGGTTCACTTAAAGCAAAGCTGGCAGTCCCTTTTCCTGAAATTAAGTCTTTAAGAATGTTTTCTTTTATTTCATCATTTGCGAATTCTAAAATTGGTTGTAACCCTAAAACATTGTGAAGACTTAAAAATAATGTTAAGGTTAAATCTGAAGATGAAATCGTTTCTATAACCGTTCTTGCTTGCGACCACTTATAACCTAATCCTCCATATTCTTGAGGAATTAACATTCCCATGAGCCCCATTTTAGCAAACTCAGACATTACATAAGGTGGTATACTACGTCTTTCATCTATGGTATAACTATCTACTCGTGTTTGCAAGAAGTATTGCAATTCTTTAACCATCGCATCTACATCTTTTTGATCTACAGAGGTTAAATTATTACGCTTTTTATTTGTAGGCTTTGTTGCTAATGATGAAACATGTAGTATTTTATCCCATCCATTAAGTTCTGTTCTTTTTTTAGATAATCGTCTTTGAATTTTTCCACTAGTAGTTCGTGGAACTCTCATTGGTGGAACATATAATATAGTATCTACTATTACACCGTAATCTTTTAATACGGCATGACGTATCGCTTTAGAGTAATCATCGAACTTTGGCGCTTTTATTGATGCTCTTGTCAGCTCTTGAACAATCACACAAGTTTCGTTTCCGTCTTTATTAACAGCAAAGGCTGCGGTACCATCTACTCTAAGGTCGGGATGAGAATTAAAAGCACTTGTTTCAATATCATGTGGATAATAATTTAAACCTCTTATTATTATAAGGTCTTTAATTCTGCCTGCTATATAAAGTTCTCCATCTTCCCCTTTAAAAGCTAAATCTCCTGTTCTTAGATAAGTTGTCTCGTTTGATTTTGAGTAAAAATACCCCTCTTTTGTAGCGGCTTCATTTTCATAATATCCAGCGGTAACTGATGGTCCTGAATACCACAACTCACCAATTTGATATGACTCTAAAGTCTTAACCTTATCTATGCTATTTGGTTGTGTGGCCTCAAAGTTTGCAAAATCTACGATATCTACCTCATGGTTTGATATTACCGTGCTATTACCTACAAGATATACGCTATCTTCAGAATTGTCTATTTCTATATTAGTTTCTAAATAACCACTATGAAGAATAGTAACTTTATTATTTTTTAAATCTTCTTTATGAACTTTCAACCATTTAAGGTTACCTCCCACTGGTAAGACTGATACGGTTAAGGTAGCTTCGGCTAATCCATAACCAGGTGCTACAACGTTATTGGCTACACCAAATAATGAAATGGCATTATGAAAGTGAGAAACAGTTTTAAAACGAATTGGTTCAGCTCCAGAAGCACATATTTTTAAACTTTCTAAATTAATATCTGATCTTGAATTAGTTTCACTAAGCTCTTTCTTTAATTCAAACAATTTATCAGCTACTAATTGAAGTGCAAAATTAGGACCTCCTGTATGAGTGCCTTTCCATTTGGTTATGGCACGAACCCAATTTAAGGGTCTACTCATAAAATCTTCAGGTCTTAATAAATAAATTGTACCATTTATATAGATATTATGTGCTATATATAATATAAGTCCCATATCATGATAAAATGGAAGCCAACTAACAAGAATACTTTTCTCTGACGATTTAAGTCGTTCCTTATTTTCTTTTAAATTTGCTATTAACGAATTTTGAGTAACTACGACTCCTTTTGGGTCACCAGTTGAACCTGATGTATATTGTAAAAATGCCGTTGGATGAATATCAGGCTCATTATTAACTGCATTAGCCGCAGCCTCACTCGCATCAAAATGCATTACTTTAAATAGTAATATTTTGCTCAAGGCTTCAGATCTATTTAATGATTTACTTAAAATAGATTCATTTAGTTTACTAGTAATGATAGCAACAGGTTCACAAATTTGAGCTATATTTTCCCATTTATCTAGAGGTTTTGATCGTCCAGGGCTATTTAGAGGCACAGGAATGGCTCCAACCCACTGACAAGCCATAAATGCAATGACAAACTCATAGCTTTGATTAAATATCAACAAACAACGATCACCTCGCTTAATGCCGTTGTTTTTAAATAAAAGTGCATTACTTTTAACTTGTTTTAGTAATTCTGAATAGGTTATTGGTCTATGCTCAAGGTTTATATCTACATCACTAAAGGCAATTTTATTGGGATGATTTTGACTTCCTTGTATTAAGAAATCTATCAGACACTTATTATTAATTAATGGTTTTTGAGTGTCTTTAGATTCATATATAGTTTGAGATGCATTCATTTTACTTAATTTTTCGCAATTTCATTAGTGTGAATAATGTTATATGCTTTTTGATCTACTTCTTTAGTTAGTTTATTATATTCTTTTGCTTTTCCAGGCCAGTTATTTACAATAGTTTCTCCTTGTTTATACCAACTATTTTTCACCAGTGCCCATGCTGTTTTCTTTAATCGATCATTAACGTCTTTTGTAAAGTCATTTTGAAAATCTTCCTTGACATCCATAGATAGAATGTTATCATTAGATAACAACTTCACACACTTGGTTATGTAATTCGATTGACTTTCTATCATTAAAATAACTGAGCTATGACCAAGGTTGGTATTTGGTCCATACATCATAAATAAGTTAGGGAATCCTGATGTAGCAATACCTAAATAGGTATCTGTAGATTTCTCCCAAGCTTTGTCAATAGTTTTACCATTTACACCTGTAATTTTTAGGTCTTTTAAAAATGGATGACTTTCAAAACCTGTAGCATAAATTAACGCATCTAATTCCACTACACCCCCAGAATTTGTTACAATTCCGTTTTCTACAAAATGTGATATTCCATCAACATTAACGTCTACATGGCTCTTAGATAAGGCCGGATAATAGTTGTCTGACAATAACACCCTATTGGCACCTATTGGATAATTAGGTGTAAGTTTGGCTAATAATTCCGGATCTTTTATTGATTTTTTTAAGTGACCCATACTGAAGTTTTGCCACATCTTTTTCCAAGTTTTATTTTGCCCCATGACATGGTAAAACATACCATTAAAGGTGTTATTTAAATTTCGTTCCCATTTTAGTAAAAATGGATACTTTTTAAATTTAAGTCTATCTTTATCGCTATACGGATTGTTTTTCTTTGGAAGCATCCATTTCGCAGTACGTTGGAAAACGGTTAATTCTTTAACAGAATCAACAATTTCTGGTATAAACTGAATAGCACTTGCTGCATTTCCAATTACTCCCACTCTTTTCCCTTCTAAGTTGTAATTGTGATTCCATCTAACAGAATGCCAAGTAGTACCTTTAAAGCTTTCTTTACCTTTAAAACTAGGGGTTTTTGGATGGTGCAATTGACCAATTGCCGTAATCAATGCTCGAGTTCTATACTCAGAACCATCCTTAGTCTTTAATTCCCAACAACCAAAATCTTCATTAAAATTAGACGATTGAAATTCTTTATTGTAATGGATAAAGTCCTCTAATCCATTTTTCTTTATATTTAATTTTAGATACTCTAAAATTTGAGCTTGTCCAGACCATTTCTTATCCCAATCTGTATAAGGCTCAAAAGAATAGCTGTACAGAGCGGAAGGCACATCACACTCAGCTCCCGGATACGTATTATCTCTCCAAGTACCACCAAAGTCATTTGCCTTTTCTAAAATTATAAACGATGAAACACCTTGTTTTTTTAAACTAATTGCCATTGCTATGCCTGAAAATCCAGATCCTACAATAATAGCCTCGTAAAGGGTGGTATTTGAATTCACTTTTAAAGTTTATTTATTTGGCTGTATTATCAAGTTTTTTAAGCGATCTTTCTCATAAAAAACAAGAACAAAGTTTAGTATAGAAACTAACATTCCTGAAGCAAAAAAGCCTATATGAACCGGTGGCATATCATGTATAATATGGATTAAGAAAATATTTACTGAAAATGGCAGATAAAACAATAAGCCAATCCACCAATATTTTTTAGTTATTAAAAGAACACCTGCAATAATCTGTGCAATTCGAACCACATAACCCAAATAACTTAGCATAATGGCATCATGTAAATTCTTAAATGTATCTCCAAATAATAAAATACCTTCGCTTTGTGGGTCATAACCGTTGGCAAATATCTCGTAAGTACTCATTATACCAAAGAGCAGAATCATTACGGCAAAAACATATCTTAATATTGTCATTAACTTTCTCATAATATTTGTTTTTAGTTTATTGCACTTAAGCAACATACGTTATTTATGTATTGGAAAGATGAGCATTTGGTAATGCAAATGCTCATCAATATTATTTTAGCTTATAAATATTAGGAAACCCAGTTGTTGTTACTGCTTTAAGGTTGTCATTAAAATTGTTTAGGTTAACCTTATTAATATAATTGCTATCGCTAGTAAAGTAAGGTATATATGCATATCCATTTTCAAAATAACATCCAGCAGCTTTTCCAGCATTAGTATAAATATTACTAACTTGTGTTGCAGTTTTTGTATTTAAATCGAAACTCCACCAACGAAAAACTGGATCATTATTGAACGAAAACGGGTTACTAGGATCTAATTGAGTGGGATCCAATACCGTTGCCATAAATTTTCCGTCACCGTAGTATTCAAAATTAGTAACAGGATTTCCATTCCCTTGTGATGCAGATTCTAAATCAAAATAATATGCAGGATCAAAGCTTGTCGCTCCGTTGTTAATTCTTAAAACACATGATGGTTTATTCATTAACTGCCTAGCACCTCCAAATACATTATGGCATAGAACATAAATATCACCGTTTTCATCTTTATTCATGTAATATACACCTCCACCAGTATTCCAAGCTCCAGTAAAGGATCCTCTTGTATCTGAAATTACATTAACAATTGCCTGAGAATTATCTTGAGATGAATTATCTAATTGGTTTAAATCAATTACTAATATGTCACAAGTTGAGGTAGCTGGTGTAAACGAGTTGAAGTCAAACATGTGATACATTGCTGCATACATATAATTTCCATTAATTATAATTTCCGAAACACCATCGGCTTGTATAGTTGCACCTACACTCGGAAAATCAGTTACCTCGCCTACTCTAGAAATAGAAGACAAATCTATTTTTCCTGTTTTCACCATTGTTGTAGGATTAAAAATACTTATACTACCAGTTCCCCCAACATATGCTACATTATCATCATGAAAAGCAATGTTCCCTTGAAACCCCAATTCTGGCACTTGTATTGAACCTGAATTTTGTACTACATTTTCAATATTTAAAGTCCATTTTGTAATTTTTGTATTTAAATAATCATTAACATATACAGCTTCATTAAACTCATATACACCTCCTAAATGTGATGCTGAAATTTCGTAAGCATTAGAATTACTCATTGTTCCCTCTACATTAGGAGAATCCATAATTTGCATATAAGCAGAAAATGTCATTCCGTCTGAATTAATCGGTCTTGTAATTAAGGCATAATTTGCTGGTTCCTGTGATTTTGATCCGTCATCATCATTACTACATGATAGTAATGCTATAAACGCAAACATCAATACAATTGATTTAATTTTAAAAGTGTTAATTGTTTTCATTAGATACATAATTTTAATTAATAAATAAATAGGTTATTTTTCCATATAAGCTTCTACCAGGTTTTTGTACTGAGAAATTGTCATATACTTTTGCATCGGTTAGGTTTTTACAATCAAATGCAAAACGCCATCTTCTATTTTTTGGGACAAAAATGATTGAAAAATCATTAACAAATTGAGATGGTATAGTAGTTTTAGAGCTTTTTACTCCATTAATTTCCCACGCTCTAAAAAACTCATTTACATATGACATGATATTAATAAAACGAATAAAATATTTGTTATGTTTTTTGGGTTTTAATATGTATGTAGATTGAAAATTACCAAACAAATAAGGTGTATTAGGTATTCTTGCACCTATATATTCTTTTGTAAGAATACCGAACTCATCAACTCCTCTTAATCTAGTATCTATATATGTAGCATTTAAACTTAGATTTAATTTTTTATTAAGTTTAAGTTCTAAGCCTAATTCACTTCCAACTGAAGAAGTATGTAAAAAATTAGAATAAGTAACTAAAATATTAGAAAGTGTAGTAGGTAAAATTCGATTTTTAGTATTTCTATAAAACAACCCCAACCTCACAACCATCATTTTATTTAACAAATTATATTGGGTGTTAAAATTTAAATTATGACTTGTTGACGACTTAAGGTTTGGATTACCCCTTTTTGAAATATAATCACCAAAGACTTCTTCACTATCTGGCTGCCTAACGGTATATTCGTAACCTGGAAATAGAATCAGATTAGGTAATATTTTACATTTAAAAACTTGGCCAAAACCTATATTTGAAGAAAATGAGGTGTTTATTTTATCAAACTCATTAGTAACCTTAAAAACAACTGCTTTTATTTTAGTATAATAATGTTTAAATGAAGTATTACTAATTAATTTTCCTCTCAAAAATTTAGATTCTAGAGAAGATCCAATAAAATTATTTAAAAGCGATTGTGGTGTTTTAAATGGGTCTGTTTCATAGGTAGCAGTACCTGCTTTATCTTGACCTGATAATTTTCTTTTTGAAGTAAAGAAATTAAAGTTTAACTTTAATTTTGAATTAATTTTATATGATATATTCTCTCGTGCGTACCATACTCGCTGATTTATTTCAGGAGTACGGCCTTGATTATAAATACCACTTTCACCTATTGTAAAACTGTCTGTATAACTACCATCCCAAAAATAAGTATGTTTTGATAAATCTTCAAAATAGGTATATTCATAATTATATCCAGCAATTATATCTACATCCCATTTTTTATTTTTTAAACTAGTTTTCCTCCAATTTAAAGCCGCACCAATAGTATATTCTTTAGAAAAAGTTTCCCCCCAAGGATGTATCGCTGTAAAACCATGCTGCCATTCTTTATTTGTTAGAGTAAAAGATGAAATAATGCTTAAGTTATCTGCCCAATTTAAATCATTAAATCCTGCTTGTAATTTAACTAATCCAAAATCATATTTATCATTAAATCGTCTTGCTCTACCCTTTTTTGTATTATACAATTCATCTACAACAATATTGACATCATCCATCCAATAATCGTTATCAGAATGGCGGTAAACTCCATCAATACTAGCATAAAACTTTTTATTTTCTAGGGGCTTAAAATAACTATCTAAAGTTACTTCGTGAGAATTCCATGATCCATAAGAATTACCTATTTCCAAAGATTTTTCTTTATCTTTTTTTGTAACAATATTTATTATACCACCTAATGAATCTGAGCCAAATTTTATAGGTATAAGACCTTTGTAAATCTCAACCCGATCAACCATGCTTAAAGTTAAATTTTTTAACTCAAAACCTCTACCCAGTAAGTAAACTGGAATTTCATCTACAAAAACCCTAACATCTTTACCATCTATACCATTTAAACTAATATCAATATCGCTACCTATGCCTCCTTGTTGTCTAATTCTTAAACCCGCAGCAGTATTTAAAGCTTCTATTACCGTTTTAGAAGAATTTTCAAACTCTTTAAATTCGATTACCTCAGGCTTATAAGGTAATTCTTTAAGTTTTTTAATCTTACTTTTACCATAAATAGAAACTTCATCTAACTCATTTTGTAAAAGCTTCACTTTAAAATTAACTACTTCGTCATTGTCGTTTACAACTACATCTTTTTCAACAGTCTCAAATCCTAAAACAGAACACACCAAAACATATTTTCCATTAGGGACTTTACTTATCGTAAACTTTCCATACTGATTTGTTGCTGCTCCAATAACAGTATTTTTAAGTACTAAATTAGCCAACTGTAATACTTCACCATTATCAGATTTAACTATACCTGTAATATTTGACTGCGCATACAACATCGGGGAGCATATAAAAAATACACAAACCCAAAAGGGGTTTATTGTTGACATTTATATAATTTTAATCTTATTTTAATTTATTCTAAATAAATATAATTATATTTGTTAACAAATATATACAGTTAAAGACAGTTCTAACCTACGTAAAAAGAAAAAAAAAATACGCGAAACGAAATATTATGGTGTTTAGAATGTTTAATAAAAAAAATAAAAAAATTATTTATAATTCAGATAAAGAAAATTGTAGATTAAATAATAATGAAAATAAAGTTAAGTACTCACACAAAATTCTTAGCGGTTGGCTAAACGAAATAAGACAAGAAAATTATAGAATTACATATGGAGATAGCAAAATAAATAAACCTACTAATTTATTGTTTGAGTTAGAAGGTGAAACTGTTGAAATGCATTTTACACTAAAAGGTAATACTAAAGGTCACCTTAATGATTACAACTTAGAATTTGAATATAGAAATAATACTCATAATATATTTTATTGCAACAATATAAATGGCGAAATTGAGCTAAATGCAGAGAATATTTGTTTTTTAAAAATTAATATCGAACCCAATTTTTTTAAAAAATATTTACCAAACGAAGATTTGTTTTTAGAATTTAAAGAAATTTTAAATAAAAAAAAAGCTGGCTTTTTAGGACATTATAATTTTCCAATTACATCAGATATGATGTCTAAGGTTCAAGATATTATTAATTATGATTGGACAAATAAATACAGAAGTTTATTTTTTGATTCTAAAATATTAGAACTTTTATTATTACAATTAAATCAAATAGCAACTTATGAAATAAATTTATGCAATCAACCCAACAGTTCCAAAGAGTTGATTAGTAAAATGATTCATGTTAAAAAGATTATACTAGATAGATTAGATCAAAATTTGTTAATATCAGATTTAGCAAAAATTATTTTCACAAATGAATTTACACTAAAAAAGGAATTTAAAAAACAGTATGGATCTACTATTAACGGTTATATTTTTGACGCAAAGATGAATAAAGCCAAAGAGCTTTTAATTAAAAACAATCTTACTATCAGAGAAGTATCAGAATTAATTGGATATAAAAATCCACAACATTTTTCTACAGCTTTTAAACGAAAATACGGTTTTAGTCCAAGTAAATTAAAATGTTTAATATAATTCTAATACACACATTGGAGTTACTACCTTTACTATTTTAAGACCACTTAAATTAAACGAAGTGTCTTATAATTATGGTAAAATTAAACATGATAATAATTTTTGAATTAACAACTTGCAAAATCTGGTTAAAGTGGTTCTTCTTTATATTTGGGGAAGTTTGCACAGCTTAACGAGTAGTTTATATTGCTAAAAATCAAGTAAATAAAAGCATAACTACTTAGTTTTTAGGATGATATTTATTATCTTTAAGAAGAACTGTGGTAAAAAACAAGTGATTTTTAATTAATTTTTCACTAAAGTATTTCTATATTCCTAATCGTAAATTATTCCTGATTTTGCTATTGCAAAAGCTTGTTTAAATTTTTATTTCGATTAACACATGTAGCATTAATTTAGTCTTGTGCTCTAAAGAAGCAACACATCAGTGTTGATATCATAATTATCTCTGGTTTTCTTTATACTGAAACTAAAAACCTTGTCTACCTTTAAAAACCAAATCTCATTTGGTCACAAGGGACACTTTATGTAAAAAAACTTAGCGACGCATTGCGGTAAGACAAAACCTACTTAAAAATAAATTTAGTTACAGTGTATTATAGCCAATCAAATTTAGACCTAAATAAAAGTGCAATATATAATCTCGTTTAACTTTATTTTTTTTTAAACCGCATAAAAACACACAAATTACATTAAGAACTCTCAAGCAATTGATTCAAGATTATTTATAACTCAAAAGCATATTAAAACATACAATATATTAATACATTTCAGAACCTCTTATACTGCAAATTTCGTTCTAAAGAACAGCTATATTTAAAACTAAAATCAACCTGATTAGCAGATAAAAAAACATATTTTAAGATTTTGAACAAGGTAGATTTACATTTCAAAAACGAAAATCCAAAACACTAAAATATTACACTTAGTCGATGCTTTCTTACACTTAAAAGGTGTTTTTCTAAAAAAAAAAAACTATATTAGAATGCCCTTTTTAAAATAAACACCCCAAATTCTGGTGAAAAGAACGATTAACCTAATTATAATGTTTTACATTATTTCCAATATTGTATATGGAAAAAACTGTGAAATAACACGAGAAGCTAGCAATGCTTTTGTAGTGACACGATTTTCTAGTGCTCCACCTAGTGTTAGCCTAAATGCTTATCCAAAGTTTTCTGAATACATAAGCTTAATGACCCGATTTGCTACAACATATCCAGAACTGTGTCAGCTTATTACTATTGGATACTCTACAGAAGGAAGAGCGCTTTTGGTTTTAAAAATTTCTGACCATGTTACAGTTAATGAAGCAGAACCTGAGTTTCTCTATACCTCATCTATGCATGGTGACGAACTTACTGGTTACCCTATAATGCTAAAGCTAATAGAAGAATTACTTACAAAATATAATAAGGATGAAGAAATTACTAATATTGTTAACTCTACTCAAATATTCATTAACCCATTAGCTAATCCAGATGGCGCCTATGGACCAATAGGTTCAATACATTCTGACATCATCTATCAACCAAAACGCAATAATGCCAATGAAGTCGATTTAAATAGAAATTACCCCGATGACATCAAAGGGCTTCACCCCTACGCAAAACATTTTGAAAAAGAAACAAAAGCATTTATGGCGTTTGAAGCTAAACATCGTTTCGTGCTATCTGCCAACTTCCATTCTGGAGAAGAAGTCACTAATTATCCTTGGGATAATAAATCTAATCTACATCCAGACCATCAATATTTTGAGCATGTCTGCCAAAATTATTCAATCCAAACCCAAAATGATAGTCCCAGTAACTATTTCGAATTTGACCCAGATGCCGATCAATACGAAAGCAAAGGTGTTACCCATGGTGCTTCATGGTATCTTGTTTTTGGTACACGACAAGATTACATGAACTACTACAGGCAAGCGAAAGAAATTACAATTGAATTATCAAAAGACAAATTCCCAGAAGCGACAAAACTAAAACACTATTGGTCGTATCAGAGGCAAGCACTTTTAAATTTTATTAAAGAAGCTAATAATGGTCTACAGGGCCATATTACGGACAGTCAAGGGTATCCAATTGAAGCTAAAATCACCATAAAAAATCATGACAATTACAACTCTTGGGTAAAATCTAATAAAGACTTAGGCGATTACTATCGTTTACTTCATCAAGGAATATATGAAATAACCTATGATGCTGTAGGGTATAAATCAGTAACAAAATATGTTCTCATAAAACATGGCGAAAAAACAACTCAAAATATCGTTTTATCTCATGAAAATGCATCTTTTGATTACCCCAATCATAACGCCAATTTAATGGTAAACCTCAACAATGCGGCACACACTAAATGGTATAATAAAACACCTGAAAATTTAAACTATAGTAAAAAACAATCGAATCTTGGCAGCATCAATTATAATTTTAAAGGATATTACTCCAATACAAAAGACGGTATTTATTTTAATAGTCATAGTACAATTAAATTAGAAGAAGTTACTATAAACGCTAATAATACTGGTGCAATAGAAATTCAGCTCGTAAATTCAAAAACTCAAGTTATTGACAGCAAAATATTATTTATAGAAGAAGATGGTATACAAACTATAGAACTTGATTTTATTATTCCCAAAGGAAAGAACTATAAATTAATTCTAAAAGATACGTCAGAGGACTTACAACTATTTTGCAACCCCTCCGAAGGTGATTTTCCTTATCACAACAAAGCCATTACGCTTACAAAAAGTAGTAAAGGAAAAACCTATTATCCCTATTTCTATAACTGGAAGTTTGAAACCATATCAAGACTAAAGCATATTGCAGGTTTTGACGCTGCTTCTAAAACAACTGCCTCAACTATTTATAAGCCCTAAATGATTAGTGTCCGATAAAAAAAACCTCAATAATTGAGGTTTTTTTTATCGGACACTAATCGTTTTTATTCATAAGAAACTATACTTCTTCACTTTTAGTAGAACTTATAGCTAAGGAGTAAATGACAAGTCCAAATCCTATTTTATTAATTGCATCACCTATGTTATATATAACATCCATAGATAATAGACCATTTAGACCGTCGTACCAACCTGGAGTACCTGCCATGTAGCCTAGCGGGTAAATAGACCAGCCTACTAAAACAAACCAGCAAAGAGTTTTATGCGCCTTGAGAACAGCGCCACCAGCTTCGACTGCTAGTTTCTTGGCAGATCCTAACCAAATTTCATAAACGATGTAGAAGTAAGCTATCCCAGATAAAAGACCCCAAACTTGCGCTTGGTCTCTGTAGACAGATTCACCAAAATAACCAGTAACGAGCATTATTACAGAAGCAAAAATCAATTTCCACATCAGTACTTTCTTAGCACCTGCAACTTTTAAAATAAGATAAAACTCAACGCACATTAACGGTACTGTAAGAATCCAATCGACATATCTAAAGAAGGTCGGTGATTCTGCATTAGTTGCCCAATAATCACGCATGTACCAATAGTGCACAGCAGCTATAAGTGTAATTAAACCAGAAACTAGAATTGATGTCTTCCATTTTTTATCAAAAGTATTCATCGAAAGGAAGAAAAATACAGATGCAGCCATCATGGCCATACACCCAACAAAAAAGGTAAAACCGACATAATCATCTTGTGCCATTTTTGGCAGAAGTGAAATTGCATTAAAAAATGTATTCATAATCATAAATATTTTGTTAATATTGTTTAACAAAAATACAAAATAATTAAACAAAAATTTATTTTTTGTTTAATTATTATTTTTAAAACACTTAAAAAATACTCCATGATTTATTTTAAACAAATTCAACTTATTGGCTCCGTTTTTTTACTTTGGATAACGACTCAAGCAAATGCTGCCTTTGAAAATCTTATTGGCTTGAGTCTTATTTTGTCATTAGGAATTCTTCATGGTTCTAATGATTTAAAGCTAATAACCAATAAGTCGAAACAATATTTCAATTACCTTCACCTTTTAATATACTATGTTATAGGAATTATGATCACCTTTGTAATGTCGCTCAAATTCCCAGTAGTATGCGTTTTATTGTTTATAGTGATTAGCAGTTACCATTTCGGCGAGCAACATTTTGCCAATAAAATTAAAAATAATTTTAAAGGTAAATGGCTATTTTATTGCAGCTATGGTTTACTTATTTTTTCATCTATATTTATTGCACACAAAGATGCTGTCATAGGAATTTTCACAGGAGCAATTGGAGATTTCTATTGGGATCAAATGATCACAAGTCTATTTTTTATATCTCTTGCGGTTTCGATACTTTTCTTTTTTACATTAAGGCATAAGGAATTTTTAAGGATTAATATCATTATTGAAATGTTTACCCTTTTGGTTTTAATCGTTATCTTTTACAATGCAACTTTAATACTCTCATTTACAATTTATTTTGTTGTTTGGCATGCTATTCCAGCAATAAAGGATCAATTGATACTCTTGCACCATAATATCACAAAAAAAAGTATACTTCTGTACTTAAAAAGTTCCTTGCCTTTTTGGTTAATTTCGTTTGCGGGAGGAATTGGTGTTTTGTATTTTAATCGTATTATCCTAAATGAAAATCCATTACTCTTTTTAGCATTAATTTTTAGTTTCACATTACCCCATATTATCATTATTGGGTTAATTTCAAAAAAGTAGGTTATATGCGCCCACTCGCGAGATATATAACACGGATTCTGCCGCGCTTTTGTAAAGTGCGTCTAAATTTGTAATACATGAGTTATTTTTGGCTTATGACACAGAAATATAAAGTCATTGATTGTACATATCTAGATAGCGCTAGTTTGGGTAGCTGCTATCACTAGAATACTTTCTAGTGGATGTAAGAGTAAGGGCAGCAAGAAATTATATTTAAAAAAAATGACTTAGGCACTTTATAAATATCTATAAAAGTAGTAAATTGGATGTAGAACTGGTTTAAACTTTTTGGTTTTTTCTTTTTTTTAATTTTTTGAGAGCTATGACAAAGAAAGTTAGATCCTTTCCAACTTTATACTGTTGTGTAAAACCTGTTTAATAATGATCTGAAGTATTCATCCAAGCATTAGTGCGCTCTACTGCATAGGGCTCATCATACAAATATTGATCAAAGTATTCCTCTCTATCTTATGTATTTCCGTTACGTTGTTAAAACAGAAATTAGCATTGATCTCTTTTTTGCCGCAGGATTATCTAAAGCTTTTTGAGTCAAAACCTGCATCTGCATTTAAGAATAATCCTTTAACAGGAATCTCTACTTGTTCTAATGTAGCTGTCACCACTTCGAACTGAACTTCTATTTTATGAAGATCATTATGATTACCAGATATAGATTCGCTCATTGCTAAGAGTAGGTCTTGTCTATCATTTAGATACAGATTATTCGTTGTTTTACGCTTTTTCCTTCCCTGATAATCAACTTCTTAACCACCTCTTATACGAATTTAACATAAATATTTCGTATATTTAAGGATGCCAAAACAATCGACTTTAATTATTTCAGAGAGTCTTTCAGAACTAAAGACCTTATTACGTAAACAAGAGAATCCAAAAAATCTTTTAC
>JABSPM010000096.1 GCA_013215095.1 Flavobacteriaceae bacterium
CATTGAGGATTATATAAACTGGTATAATTACGAAAGACTGCACTCTAGCTTAGCATTTAAAACACCCGCAGAAAAAGAACTTGAAATCAAAATGTTTAACTTGAATAAATCCGCTTAAAATTTGTACCAAATTTATTAGATAGTCCAACAGACGCTATTTATAGCACAAAAACCAAATTTAAATCTTTAAATCCTCCTATAAATCCACATCAATTTGACTATAAATCGTACCTAAACAGACAAAACATTTACCATCAACTCTTCGTAAAAAACACGCAATTACTACTCCTAGATGATAAAACCCACACTATTTTTGGCTATGCTGACGTCTTAAGAAAAACCATCTCTACCGCGTTGAACAAATTTCATTTTAGTCCTGATGAATTGGCAATTATCAACGCTTTAGTCCTTGGGCAGCGGCAAGGGCTTCCAACTCAGATCTACACGAGTTACGTGCAGGCTGGTGCGGTGCATATTTTGGCTGTTTCTGGATTACATGTAGGACTCATTCTCATGTTACTCAATATCCTACTCAAACCTATAACGTATTTGAAAAAAGGGAAACTTATAAAGATTATTCTTACACTAACAGTATTATGGAGTTATGCAATTATTGCAGGTTTATCCGCTTCGGTAGTACGCGCAGTAAGCATGTTTAGCATTGTTGCGATTGGCATGTATCTCCAGCGTCAAAGCGCCATTTACAATACACTTTTTGTATCCTTATTTATATTACTGGTATTTCAACCCACTTATATATTTGACATTGGTTTTCAGCTCAGTTACCTCGCTGTGTTTGCCATAGTCACTTTTCAACCTATGCTTTATAGTTTGGTTAAGGTGCCCTATCGCCTGCTCGAATATCCTTGGAAGCTATTTACAGTAAGCTTAAGCGCTCAAATAGGAATTACCCCTATAAGTTTGTATTATTTTCATCAATTTCCTGGATTATTCTTTATTTCAAATTTGATAATTATTCCTTTGCTTGGAACCATATTAGGACTCGGTATCTTAATCATCATCTTAGCACTTGCAAAATGGCTTCCTATTTGGTTTGCGGAGATTTATGGTTCTATAATAACTATGATGACTACTTTTGTTAGATGGATTGCTCAGCATGAAGCTTTTCTCTTTAAAAACATTTCTTTCAGTATAAGTCAAGTACTCTTCTGTTATCTTCTTTTAGGTTGGTTTCTGATACTACGTAGCAGACGTACTTACAAAAACGCAATATGCCTGCTCATAACAATTCTATTGTTTCAATTTCATTTCCTCTATCAAAAGCAAAGACGCGCCAACAAAAAGCTTATTATATTTCATAAAAATCGATATTCCATCATTGGAATTCAACAACATAAAACATTAGAAATACACACGAATATTGAAACGATAACACAGGAGACATTCATCTCGAATTATTGTGTAGGCGCAGCTGTAAACCTATATAAAATTGATTCTATTCAAGCGTTTTATAAGTTGGGAAGTAGGTCCATTTTAGTTGTAGACAGTCTAGCCATTTACAATATAAAGCAAATACAACCAGAAATTATAGTGTTAAGAAATTCTCCAAAATTAAATCTCGTTAGATTAATTGATAGCCTACAACCCCAATTAATTCTTGCAGATGGAAGCAATTACGCCTCCTATATCCAAAGGTGGCACTATACCTGTCTCACAAAAAAAATCCCTTTCCATCATACAGGCAAAAAGGGCGCTTATAGTCTTAAAGACTAAAGTTTATTTGGTTTTAAACTTCGGTTTAAAAGCCTTAAAGTAGGCATCAAAAGCCTTCTGTGTTGTCATTTCTTTATGCTTGTTCTCTTTAAATAATTTCAAATATAGCTCTAACTGTTGTGGTGTTTTGTAGCCTCTCAAAGGTGTAAGAAACTCGGCATTTTCATCGATAAACACGAGTGTTGGAAATGCCTGTACTTTATAATACAACGCCAATTGATGCATCCCGTTTCTACGCTTTGCTAACTCTGGTTTATAATTGGGATTCGTAAAAGTTCTTCCTTTAAACGTCACCTTTTCGTTGCCTTGGGCATTAAACTTTACAGCATAATAATGTGTATTTATATACTCTACTACATCTTTATTTCCAAAGGTATTTCTTTCCATACTTTTACATGGGCCACACCACACGGTGTACATATCTACAATAATCTTTCGTGGTGCTTCCTTTTGAAGTGCAATAGCCTCTTCAAAGGACACCCAATTTACCTTTTGAGCAGTGATTGTGCTAGTTGTAAACAACAACACTATCAATAGTATTACTTTATTCATAACTTTATAATTGTTTCTAAACATAGATGTAACTTACAAAAAACGCTCCAAATTTGGAGCGTTTCACTTTAATTTTTATATTTTTTTTGATTAACGTACGCCATGCATTAATTTTTTAACCACTGGTGTTAAAGCCATCACTAACAATCCAGCTACAATAGGGACTATAGTGAAAATTAAGAAAAATGTAGATAAATCATACTCTGCGGTAATCTTATCAATCATACCTCCCATTGTTCCTGCGGCCTTATTTCCAAGACCAATAGCTATATACCACAACCCAAACATCATCCCTATTTTAGCTGCCGGAACTAGCTTACTAACATAAGACAAACCTACCGGCGATAGCATCAATTCTCCAAGTGTATGAAATAAATAAGCTAATATTAACCAAACCATACTTACAGATGCTGTTTCTGCTCCTTGAGGTATTGATGCCGAACCATAAGCCAATAATCCAAATCCAAGTCCCAATAGCACTAAGCCAAGACCAAACTTAACTGTTGCAGGTGGATTAAATCTACTTTCCCAAATTTTAGAAATTAAAGGTGCAAAGGCAATAATATAAAATGAATTTAATATAGAAAACCATGATGCTGGAACCTCTGTTGCCTCTTCTGTAAATTGTTTTTTAAGCATCCAAATAACAATGCCCCAAATAATCACAAAACTTGTTCCCAAGAATATGTTTGACAAGGCATACTTACTAAATGTTATTTTAAATAATTCCCATAAAACATATGTAATTATTAACAAGGGAACAACTGTTAACAATGTATTTGCTATTCTAAAAAGATCTGCAGCACCCCCTTCTAAAACCCTATTAGTATATGCATCAGCAAAAATAGTCATAGAACCTCCAGCTTGTTCAAAA
This sequence comes from Flavobacteriaceae bacterium, assembly GCA_013215095.1. Taxonomy (GTDB): domain Bacteria; phylum Bacteroidota; class Bacteroidia; order Flavobacteriales; family Flavobacteriaceae; genus DT-34. Next base: position 3,161 of record JABSPM010000096.1, read on the forward strand.
GCAGCCCAGAAAAAGATTGTAAATAATGCCAAGACACCTACTACAATATAACGGTCGCGTTGCACATTATCTGGTATTTCTTTATCTGCAAGTTTCTCTTCAATTTCCCCAATACTGTCTATAGCATCGTCGTATTCAACAGTTTGAGATGGGGATAATCCAACACGTCCGAATATACCCTGCGCAAACCAAAATTGCAACATACCAAAAAACATAAATACTCCTGCAAGACCAAATCCATAGTGCCAACCAACGGTTTCCCCAATATAGCCGCACAATAATATTCCTATAAATGCTCCAGCATTTACACCCATATAAAAAATCGTAAAAGCACCATCCTTCTTATCTTGTGCATTTTTATAAACACCATTTATAATAGAAGTAATATTTGGCTTAAACAAACCATTACCAGCTACCAATAAGGCAATACCCAAGTATAGACTCCAAGGTGTATCTAATGCCATAGCTGCATGTCCTAAAGTCATAATCAGTGCCCCAATAGCAACGGCTTTTCTATATCCTAAAAATTTATCAGCTAAAAATCCTCCCAAAATTGGAGAAAAATAAACTAACATTGTATATGTTCCATACAATCCTAAGGCATCTTCTCTAGACCAAGCCCATCCACCATCTGTAACTGATGAAATTAAAAATAGTACCAAAATAGCACGCATTCCATAATATGAAAAACGCTCCCACATCTCTGTAAAAAACAATACGAATAAACCAGATGGATGACCCATCAATAGTTTATTATTCATCTCTGACCCTTCAAATCTATATTTTACTGTACTCATATCTTATTATTGTTTATCCGCTATTTCAAATCCTTCGATCTCTTCATGTGAAGTTCCTTCCATATCTTCTGCTCCATGTGTAAGTTTCTTTAATTTCTTTAAAAATAAAATCAACAACAAGCCAAAAATAACAGTAAACAATGTTAAGAATTGAAATATTTTATATTCTTGTTCAGTCTGTTCTTCTTCAACAACAAAAGACACTCCATAATCTTTCCCATCTCCTTTGTTTCCAATATTCTGTGCTTTATCTGCATCTTTTTCAAACTTTAAATTAACGTGATACGGTTTTTTGGCAGATACTCCATTATCTTTCAAATACTGCATAAGGCTTTCTTTAGCGCCATTTTCATTATTTAAAGCAAATGTATTTCCTAAATTTTCTCCAGTCTTATATGCTGTAAATACTATGTTATTATTTTCTAAATAGACCTTTCCTTTTATAGAGAAATTCTTATCCTCTTCAATAGGGTAAGCAAATACTTTTTCTATTACTTTTTGCCCATCAACAATTTTTTTAACCTCAATACTATCCTTAGAGGTAAAGCTATAAGTATCTTGTTTAGTCATAATCATTTTACCATGATAGGACTCTAACTGAGCAGACTCACCAATACTCCCTGCCAATTTATTACCAAAACCAGTAGCCGCAAAATAAATTCCCATCATTATTGATGCATATTTTACTGGTGCTAATTTTGTAATAAAAGATAATGAAACTGGTGATGTACAAAGTTCACCAATGGTATGAAATAAATACGCTAAAAACACCCACGACATAGCTGCCTTTCCAAATTCTACAGACCCTGCTTCTTTAGAAGCAAACATCATAAAGACATAACCTAAGCCCATGATTATAGTTCCAATAGCCATTTTGAACAATGATGAAGACTCCTTCCCTTTTTTCTTCCACCAAATCCAAAAACCTCCAATTAGGGTACCAAAAATAATAATATAACCCGCATTAAGTGATTGAAAAACTGCCGCTGGTATTTCTGTAAACGATGCAAAATTTATAGACCTATCGACCTTAGCGTCCGTATACAAATTCATCAAGCCACCAGCTTGCTCAAATGCTCCCCAGAACACAATGACAATTAAGAATGATATTAATAAGACGATAACTCTATCTTTCTCAATTTTTGTTAAAGGCTTTTTCATTGCTGCTTGTTCATCAGGATTCTCAGATTTACCCAAGAAGTTACCAACATGTTTTAAATATTTTTGACCAGCAATAAACACCATTTGACCAATTAACATTCCAATTCCTGCTAAACCAAAACCATAATGCCATCCATACTTGTAAGCTACCAACCCTACAATAATACTAGATAAAAATGCGCCAATGTTAATACCAATATAAAAGATTGTAAAACCACTATCTCTTCGAATATCTCCATCTTTATAGAGACCACCAACCATTGTAGAAATATTTGGTTTTAAACCACCTACTCCTAAAATAATTAATAATAACCCTGAGAAAAAAGCCCAAGATGTAGGTATAGCAAGTATACCATGACCTAAACACAAGAGAAAACCTCCAAGCATTACAGTTTTCTTCTGACCTAAAAACTTATCAGCAATCCAACCACCAGGAATAGAAGCAACATATACAAGCATTGTATACCATCCATACAGCCAAATTGCGTCCTTACTTGACCATCCTAACCCAGGATCTACCGCAGTTGCAGAAGTTGCTATATATAGTGTTAACAATGCGCGCATTCCGTAATAGGAAAAACGCTCCCAAAGTTCCGTAAAAAACAAAACGTACAAGCCCATAGGATGCCCGAAGAGTTCTTTTTGCTTAATCTCAGCTGTATTTGCCATAATTTAATGTATTATTTAGTATAGTTTAGTTCCTTTTTAATTGTGTATTTGTTGTTTTCGGGCGATTTATAATTTATCACCTAATGTTTTCTCAATAAAGTTGGTCATTTTTTGATATAAATGCAATCTAGTATTTCCGCCATAGATACTGTGATTTTTATCTGGATACACCGCCCAATCAAATTGTTTATTTGCCTGAATTAAAGCTTCCACCATACGCATCGTGTGCTGGACGTGTACATTATCATCTCCAGATCCATGAACTAGCAAATAATCTCCCTGTAATAATTCGGGGTAGTTTAATGGTGAATTATCATCATAACCACTTGGATTTTCTTGCGGCGTACGCATGTAACGCTCTGTATAAATCGTATCATAAAAACGCCATGTTGTAACTGGCGCAACTGCAATTGCCATTTTAAAGACCTCCCTACCTTTTAACAAGCAGTTTGTACTCATGTGACCGCCAAAACTCCAACCCCAAATACCAACACGAGTCGCATCTATGTATTGACGTTCTGCCAATTGTTTTGCTGCTGCAATTTGATCTTCAGTTTCTAGTTTTACCAAATTCATGTAGGTTGCCTTTTTAAATTCTGCGCCTTTAAAACCAGTGCCACGACCATCTACGCAAGCTATAATGTATCCTTTTTGCGCTAGCATTTGATACCAATAATCATTAATACTATGCCAGCTATTCGCAACAGACTGGGAACCTGGCCCTGAGTATTGATACAATAATAACGGATATTTCTTATTTGGATCAAAATCTGCTGGTTTTATCATCCACATATTTAAGTCATTACCTTTAACCTTAATAGTACTAAACTCTTTTTTAGAAATTTTGTAACTCGTCAAATCATTTGCTAAGACCTCGTTGTCTTTAATAGACTTAACCAAATTTCCATTGGAAGCCTTGTTTAAAGTATATTTTGGTGGTGTTGTTGCACTAGAAAATGAATTGATAAAATAGGTGAAATTAGCACTAAAAGAAGCACTATTTGTGCCATGATTTTTGGTTAATCGCGTCTTATTATCTCCATCAATATTAATCGCATAAACATCTCTATTAATAGAACCATTTTCTACAGATTGGTAATATATACGTCCTTTTTTCTCATCAAACCCATAATAATTAGTCACTTCCCAATCACCTTTAGTCACTTGATTGATTAACTTTCCGTCATTAGCATAGTGATAAATGTGGTTAAACCCATCTTTTTCACTTGTCCAAATAAAACTGTTATCCTTTAAAAAAGTTAAATCAAAAGTTACATCAATATACGCGTTATCTGTTTCTGCTAAAGCTAATGTTGTAGACATCGTATTTGTATCAACCATCCAAAGGTCTAACTCATTTTGATGACGATTCATATATTGTGCACTTAACACATTAGGTGTATTTGTCCATTTGATTCTAGGAATATAAAAATCGCTATAGGTTTTGCTTGGCCTTACTTCTTGAGATATACTTTTATTTAAATCATAAACATGGAGTGATACCATAGAATTTGCTTCTCCTGCTTTTGGATACTTAAACACATGTTGCGTTTGGTAAAGTTCATTTCCATAAACATCCATTGAGAACTCTGGCACATTAGTTTCATCGAAACGAATAAAAGCAATTTTATCACTTGCTTTATTCCAATCAAAGGCTCTTACAAAAGAGAACTCTTCTTCATAGACCCAATCTGTAATTCCATTAATTATCTTATTCTTTAAACCATCTGTTGTAATTTGCTTAACACTGCCGTCTTTAAGATCTTTTACATAAAGGTTATTTTGAAATCCATAAGCTACTTTTGTCCCATCCGGAGAAAAGGTAGGTTCTTGGATTTTCTCCTCAGAAATTTTAATCAATGCTTTGCTTTCTGTATTGTAAACAAAGTATATTCCAAGTTTAGACCTCCTAAATACTTTTTCGACTTCTGTTTCCAATAGCACTTTAGATTCATCTTCGCTAAATGTATAATTTATAAAATATGGGATTTCCTCAAAATCTGCCGAGGTCACAACGGTTTTTACTTTTTCTAAAGTTTTATAGTCATAAACATCAACTGTGGATGCTCTGCTTGGTCTATCGAAATTTAAAACTGAATATTGCTTACCGTTTTTCATAGAATGCAACGCGTCCATATGCTGCGTTCTAAAGGTGCCATTCCAAATATTTTCGAGGGTAATTTCTTTATTTTGAGCTGTTAATAAGGTGGTTACTAGAAGTAATACAGCTGTAAAGAATTTAATGTGTCGCATTAGTCTAATGTTTTTTTGACAAAGTGATGTCAAGTTTACTAAAAATTAAGCAAAAAACCACCATTATTAACAGTAAAATGAGCAATCTTGTATTATTTCGGGTAATATTTATGCCATAATAGTATCTTTGTACTCTTAAAACATAAATTGGAATGACTACTTCTGTTTCTGGCTTCTCAAAACTCAACAAATCCGAAAAAATAGATTGGATTTTAAATCATTATTTTCCGAATCACAAACCTGAGTATCGTGGTATTTTGGAGCAATATTGGAATACTGACAATCAGTTGCAACAACTACATGATGAGTTTATAGAAAATACAATCACCAATTATTACCTACCATTTGGTGTAGCACCAAATTTTTTAATTAATAATCAAGTATATACAATTCCAATGGCTATTGAAGAAAGCTCGGTAGTTGCTGCGGCTAGTAAAGCTGCAAAATTTTGGTTTGACAGAGGCGGTTTTAAGGCAGAAGTTCTTTCTACGACAAAAATAGGTCAAGTACATTTTATGTATAAAGGCAACCTCAAAAAGCTACAAACGTATTTTGAGGCTATAAAACCCAAACTTATTGAAGATTGTAAACCCATTACCAAAAACATGGAAAACCGTGGTGGTGGTATTTTAGACATTGTCCTAGTTGACCAAACAGAACATCTTGCAAATTACTATCAATTGCATGCCACTTTTGACACTCTAGATGCCATGGGAGCAAACTTCATCAATTCCTGTTTGGAGCAGTTTTCAAAAACTTTTAAGCACGGCGCATTAGCTTATAATGCATTTACATCTGCGGAGGCGAATATAGATATCGTAATGAGCATTTTATCTAATTATGTACCTGAATGTCTAGTGCGCGCAGAGGTTTCTTGCCCTGTTGAGGATTTAAAAAATGGCAATATTGAGGGCGAAGCTTTTGCCAATAAGTTTATACAAGCTGTTAAAATTGCTGAAATAGAGCCTTATAGAGCTGTAACGCACAACAAAGGTATCATGAATGGCATAGACGCAGTTGTACTGGCTACTGGAAATGACTTTAGAGCTATTGAGGCTGGTGTCCATGCTTATGCGTCAAAGAATGGTAGATATTCGAGTTTAACACACGCTAGTGTTGAGCATGGCATCTTTAAGTTTTGGATTGAAATACCACTAGCTTTAGGTACTGTTGGTGGCTTAACAGGTTTACATCCGTTGGTAAAATTAGCTTTAGAAATGCTTAATACACCAAGCGCTAAGGAGCTCATGAAAATTGTGGCAGTTGCTGGTTTGGCTCAGAATTTTGGAGCTTTACGCTCTTTGACCACTACTGGCATTCAACAAGGTCATATGAAGATGCATTTGATGAATATTTTAAATCAGTTCAACGCTAACGCTGACGAAAAACGTATTTTAGCAGCTCAATTTAAGGCAACTACCGTATCGCATAGTGCGGTTGTAGAAGCTCTAGAAAACTTAAGATTACATCGTGAATAAGCCTTTAACTTTTGACAGTAACGGCAAACTATTACTTACTGCTGAGTACTTGGTCTTAGATGGCGCTAAAGCTTTGGCATTGCCGAGCAAATTTGGCCAATCGCTAACAGTTACTCCAAACAACTCTTCTTACATCCATTGGCAAAGTCTTGATAAGACAGGAGCGATTTGGTTTGAAGCTAATTTTTCATTGGATACGTTTCAATCTAAAGGAAGTAATAAATTCACCCAACGCTTAACAGAGATATTTGCTGCCATAGCAACTTTGAAACCGAAATTCTTTTCGCAATATAAGGGTTTAGCTATTGAAACGCATTTGGAGTTTGACAGAGATTGGGGCTTAGGAAGTTCTTCTACGCTTATCAATAGCTTGGCAACTTGGGCAAATGTAGATGCTTATAAACTTCTAGAATTAACTTTTGGAGGTAGTGGCTATGATATTGCCTGTGCGCGTCATAACACGCCCATTTTATACCAATTAAAAGGGCAAACGCCGCAAATAGAAACGATTAGTTTTAATCCAAATTTTAAATCCAAATTACATTTTATTCATCTCAACAAAAAGCAAGATAGCAGAGATGGAATCGCTCATTACCAAAATCAAAATACAAATAAGACAACTGTCATAGACGATATAAACGCAATTACAGATACTATTATCAATTGCAACGCTTTAAGCTCATTTGAACAGCTTATAGACCTGCATGAAGCCATTATTTCTGAAATCATTAATCTTCAACCTATAAAAAAAAGGCTATTTCCCGACTATATAGGCAGCATTAAAAGTCTAGGCGCTTGGGGCGGTGATTTTATACTTGCAACTGGAGAAAAAGCAAATTGCGCATCGTATTTCCAAACCAAGGGATATACTACTATAATGTCCTTTGATGATATGATAAAATAATTCCATTTTCCATTTGAAATGATTTGAATAAAACGCCCTTTTCTACTTTCGCCTTCAGTGTAAAGAAAAAAATCATCTTTTTCTTTAACGGTACTTTCAAATGGAAAATAGTACAAAAAAAGCGTTTCTTTAAAAGAAACGCTTTTTTTATACTTGTATCTGCGCTATCGTTTATTATTAATAGAAAGTTGCTCTGTTGTCTTCAACTTCAGCTGCTTCCTTTAAGGCATCGACTAAGAGTCGAGATACATTTCCAGTCTTTGTACTAGTTAAACGATTTGCATTTGCTTTATAGTTTGGCATTTCTCCTGCCGGCGTCACTTTTGTAACTTGCACAAAGTAAACACCATTAGTGCCTATAATTCCCTTAGATGTTTCACCTTCTTTTAATCCAAACGCAGCACCAATTACTTTAGGCTCTCTTCCTGCACCCGATAATGTTGGTGTTTTCATATTTAAAGCTACTGCTGTTTTTACGGTTTGACCTTCTGCAGCAGCAATATCATTCAATGTTGCCCCAGAGATTCTATCCATAATCATTTTTGCTTTCTTTTCTTTTCTAATAGCAGGCAAGGCTGTTACGGATGCTTTTTCTGTGCTCATTACACCTTCTGCGTTCTTGGCTTGCAATTGAGCTACAACAAATCCTCCGTTAGGGATTGTAAATCGCTTAACATCCCCCACATTGCTATCCTCATCAAATGCCCAACGAATCATTTGTCTTTGCGCACCTAATCCAGGTATATTTTCATCTAAAACTTTAATACTATTTACAGGCATTAAAATATAGTTATTATCTTTTGCAACTTGATTAAAATCAGCATCTGCAACTGCAATTTCAAATTTAGAGGTTGTATTAAACACTTGGTCAATTGTTTCTTCAGAAGGCTCAATTTCTCTAGCCAAATGTGCTACTTTAACTGCTTTAACAGCATCAGTTTGCCCCAACACTTCAATAATATGGAAACCAAACACTGTTTCAACAACACCTAAATCTCCTTTTTCACCTTCAAAGGTAAAATCATTAAATGGCTTCACCATTGTATTATAAGGGTGATAATCATACTCACCTCCCTTGTCAACACTTCCTTTGTCTGAAGATAATTTGGTTACTAAGTCTCCAAACTTCGAAGGGTTTCTTTTCACAATTGCAAGTACACTATCTGCTGTTTTTTTCGCTTCTTCTTTAGTTCTAGTTACAGTTGCTTCTGCGCTAGCTGCTCCAGCGAAAGGAATTAAAATGTGCCTTACTTTTACAGAGTCTGGCAACATTTTTTCTGCTACCATTTTTGTGATTTTGTACACATTACCATCTTTATATGGTCCAAAGGTCTCTCCGATATTCAAAGCGCTTATTTCATTTACTGCCACTGCTGGCAAGCTTTTAGTAAACACAAAGTTATCATCAAATTGAATTGAAGAATTTTCGGCTAAGAATTCTGTCATATTGGTTGCATTCTTGAAACCTAATTTTTTAACAGTTTGCTTTGTTACATCATCAAATTCTTCCTTGTCTTCTAAGAGTTTAGTAAGCTCTTCTTCGATGTTCTTTTCATCTTCAGCAGAAGGCACTTCTTTAAACTGTACAAATGCAATATCTCTAGAAGCTTCAACTTCATACTGCGATTTATTTTTGTTGATATAATTTTTAATATCAGATTTTGAAACTTCTAAAGTGCTATCTACTATTGTAGAAAATGGAATTTGAACGTATTTGATATTCACATTATCATTTTCTAACTTGTATTCAAACTCGCCGTCGGTTAAGGTTGCATTTATCCCCGCTTTAACCATATTAAAATAGGATTTCTCCTTTCCACTCTGAGCAATGTTATTTTCATAATTGGTCCAAGCGGCATAGTTAATTGGAGTATTACCTAGGTTAGAGACTTCATTTGGAAACTCTTTTAAGCTAGCAATAAAATCGTTTAGCTTATTCTCATCAAACACTCCAGCTTCATTTTTAAACTCTTCGTAACTAGACAAGTTTTGCTTTAATAAATCACGCATTTGATCACGCTCTACAGACAGTCCTAAGTTTTCATATTGCGTTTGTAAAATTGCTTTTCTCAACTCTTGGTCATACACCATGTTCATCACTTGAGTACTTGTTCTTGAGTTACCATATTGCCTTTGCGCATTTTCAACTTTAGTCATAAAGTCTTGTCTAGAAATATCTTTTCCATTTACAGTTGCGACTACATTTTGAGATTTACTGGAAAAACCATTGTTGTTTTTAAACAAATCTGCCAATATAAATGAGAATAATGCTAGCGCAATTACTAAGATTAAGAAAAGTGAACGTTGTCTAATTTTATTTAAAATTGCCATTTCTTGTGTTTTTTATTTCGAAATATAGTGCGCGAAAATACCATTTTATATCAAAAAATAAAAGAAGAACAAGGGATTAATTGCGCTGAAAGGATATTTTATTCTCCATTAAGCACTTGAAGTGCTACCACATCTATCTTGGTGTTGGACACTTCGAGAATGGTAAACAGGAAATTTGCAATACGAACCTTATCATTTTGCTGCGGAATTTCCTCGGTACTATTTACTATGAGACCACCTAAGGTTTCATAGTTTTCACTTTCTGGAAGATTAAGCTTATAGGTCTCATTAAGGTAGTCCACTTCAATTCTTGCAGAGAAATTATACTGTATATCATTTATTTTTTCTTCTAGCAGCGCTATAGAATCATGCTCATCCTCAATTTCCCCAAACAGTTCTTCTACTATATCTTCTACAGTGATGATACCAGAAGTTCCGCCATATTCATCCAACACAATCGCTACACTTTGGCGTTTTTTGGTTAATTCATTAAGGATATCTTTTATAAGCATAGTCTCTGGAACAAAAACTACAGTCTTCACTATAGATTTAATCTTGTCTGGTTTTTTAAACAAATCGAACAAATGGACATATCCCAAAATATCATCTATTGTTTCCCTATATACAAGCACCTTAGAATAGCCTGTTTCTGAAAAAATAGCATTCAATGTACTTATATCAGTATTAAGGTCTACGGCAATAAGCTCGGTTCTTGGCACCATTACTTCTCTTGCCTTGACATCTGAGAACTCCAGTGCATTCTGAAAAATCTGTATTTCACTATCCATTTCATGGTGTTCTTCTACAGCTTCCATTTGCTCATTGATATAATTTCCAAGCTCAATTTTTGTAAATGCCAGTTGTACTTCATCGCCTTCGGTCTTAAAAAAATATTTTAACACTAAATCAGAAATCCAAATCACAAAATCTGAAAGCACTGAGAATAAGACATAAAACACATAAGCAGGGAAGGCAAACACTTTAATTAGGGTATTTGCATAGATTTGAAAAAAAACTTTTGGCAAAAATTCTGCTGTTAGTAGAATGATGACTGTGGAGATAACAGTTTGCGTTAGCAAACTTACATCAACAAACAAATAATTAATCACATTATATGTAGACGGTAATTGGGATTGAAACCAATCTATGAGCATATCTCCCATAAAAAACCCATAGATAACCAAAGCAATATTGTTTCCTATAAGCATGGTTGCAATAAACTTTGAAGGCTTTGCTGTAAGTCTTGCCAGCAATTTGGCCAAAATGCCGCTTTGCTTTTTTTCTAATTCTATATGTATTTTATTAGCGGAAACATATGCAATTTCCATCCCTGAGAAGTAGGCTGAACAAATGAGTGATATGATGATAATTATACTATCAGCACTCATTATTATAATTTACCTCTGTCGTGAAATCGCTTTGTGTATTTTCTTTTAAAAAAGAACATAAACAGAGCTAATCCTGCAAATGCTAAAGACATATAAACTCTATTCCCATCAGCATTCCAATGCACAATACTATCACAAACAAATAATACTACAAATGCCAAATATGCATATTGAAAAAATTTCAAAAATTTCATCTATGTGTTAATTTATAAATATTTACAGCGCAAAGATAGTCAATTATTCATTGAGATACATATGACCTGTAATTTCTATAACATGGGCATTCGTGAAATTTTTATTGGAGTCAAAACCATTACCTTTAATAATTTGATCTTTAGTCTTAAACGTTACGGGAGCATTGGTGAAAATCCATTCATTTTTTTGGTCATAAAATAATTGCTCAGAGAAAAGGGTATCTGCATTATGAGTTGCTAACACAACATTGCCTCGCAAATCAATTAAATCAGTTTCTTGATACATGATAGCATAATCCGATTTCACTTTACTTTTTTGCTGCTTATCATCATATAAAGTTAAATCAATACCATCTGGAAATTCATAAAACGCATAATCTCTATTGGAATAGTTTAGCATTTTTGGGCTTAACAGGACTGATTTGATACGCCCCGAGTCTGTATATTTTGTATTAATATCCTCGGCAATCGTCAAAGGTGCACTATCTAGAATTCCGATTTTTTGAACTTCTTTAAAGTTGTTTTTACATGAAAAAAACATAGTCACAGCAATTGCTGTGACTATGTTTACATATATATATTTACTTGTTCTATGCATTAAAGAGATGGCACTTTTATACTTCTTTGAATCCAACATGCGATTTTAATCGTTTTCCCTGCATGTCCTCCACTAAAGATATCTGACTTAGATGGTGCTTTAGCATTATAATTAGCTACAGATTTACCTGCACTCTTCTTTAAGGTTGGATCAACTCTTCCTGCTCTTGCTGCCTCTTTAGATGCCAACCAATACACTGCTCTTTTATGAAAAGCATCTGAACCACAATTGTTAGCGCTTTTAGCATACATTGCTGCAATAGCCAAGTGACATTTACCCATTGACGGATTTGCCTTTAATGCTTTTTGGTAGTAACTTCTTGCCTTTCCATAATTCCCTTTTTTCTTAAAATTTGCTGCAATCCTATATAGAATTTTAGACTTCTCATAGTTGTCAGATTCTAAGTCTACTGCTTGGTTATAATAGCTTAAAGCTTCGCTAGCCTTACCTTCTTTATCTTTCAATATTCCCAAATAGAATGCTGTAGTTGCATTTGGCTCCAATGTGTTTTTTTGTTGTAAAACCTTAACAAATAAAGGGTCATCATTACATCCTTTAGCATATAATCTATTCATTACTCTTTGCAACCATACACCGTCATTTTTATTAGCATCATAGTTCTTAGAATATAATGGTATTAAGTTTTCACAGTTTGCTCTATCTCCAAGATCCTTATCCATCCCTTTAGATATTTGACTATATCCTTTCAAAAAGCTAGAATACGATCTTACTTTATTTGCATCTTTAGAACTTAAAGTTGGAGCTTCTTCACCTTCTGTAGCAACAAACTTATTTAGTTTTACGGTGTAATTTTTAACTTCCGATTCAACTTTTTCAGAAACTTCATCATATTTAGTAAATAATGCTTCCGCAGATAAGCTTTTGGCATCATAGAGGTTAACTGCTAATTTAAAATATGTATATAAGGATTTCGGATTTGTAAAGGTTGCTTGATCTGTTTTATAAGCCATATCGAAACAATCGTAAAGTTGCTGATCCGATAAGTTCAAATCCTTCCTATTATTATATTTTAATTGACATGCTTTTGCCATAAATTCACCTTTTGGCGTTTTACTTGCAAAATGGACAGCTCTTTCCTCCCACATTTTTAACAAATCATTAACATACCCTACTTTTTCTGCACCTGAGGCATTTTTAATCTTAAACTTTAGGATTTTTTCACCATAAGTAAATATGCCTCTGTGAAATTTAGGATTTCTCTGTCTCAACTCCATAAAAGGAGCATACGCGGCTTCATAATTTTTTGCTTTAGCATACTCTGTCATAATAGACAAGGTATTCATATCCTCTTCATTACTTTGTGCTTGAGAGCTGTTAAAGCTCAACAACAATACAGCTATTAAAAAAGTTATTTTCGTTTTCATAAATCTCTATTTTAATTAGTTTAGTTAAATTTTCGTTTTACAAACCATCTATCATTTAAAGATAGACTTAATTGGAAGTTAAAAAAGTTCTCTTGTACCAGATTTTGATTTGTAGTTCCTCGTTTTCCAAATTCAAATCCAAGGTTGGCATTCGAGAATACTTTTCCAATTGGTAATCCTACCCCAAAAGATATGCCAAACTCATTTACAGATTCATCATTTATTTTCAATCCCGAATTTTGATAACGTATTCCTGCTCTATAGGTCATGCGTTTCCAGTATTTATTAAATGACGTATATTTAGGGATATAAAATCCTCCTAACGCCATTGAAGCTGCATCTTCAAATCTAGAATTTGGATTTGCATCAAAAAGTCTATTTGAAAAATCGCTTGTTTTTAAAAACGTATATTCTGTTCCAACAAACCATTTCCTTGGCTCTCCAATACCAACACCAATTGCCGTTTTTGACGGCAATGTCAATTCTGTTTCATCTAAGTTTTGACTTGCTAAATCTGCTTCGATCTCATTAACCACGACTTCTTGTCCTAAGGAAGAGATTACTATCGTAGAAAATATACGTTGGTTTCTAGAAACAATATTGCTCTTCGGAGCATAAGTTACGCCAGAAACCAATTGAAGTTTATCTGTAATCATAGGTTTATAAGAAAGTCCTATATTAAAATTCAAACCACTTAACTCAGATGTATTAGTTTCTCGACTCTGGTAAGCCAATAAATTTCCATCGTCATCATAGGAAAACTCAATAAGACTATTGGTTATCTTACCAAAATTATAACTCGCATCAACACCTATACTTAAATCTTTACGCAACTGATAAGCCAAGCTAAAGAACACTTTATTCACGCCCCCTTCACCTTTATATTGATTTCCTAATAAGGTTTCTGAATTCACTTCTATATCAGACTCTAACTTATACCCCACTGAAGTATAAGGCAGTAACCCAAATCCAATTCCAAATTTACCCACAGGAATAGAAAGTGCTAAATAATCAAATGTAGTTGAATTTGCGGTATCTGATCCTTGAGAAGTTTTTAAATTGGTTCTAGAATATTGACCACCTACACCAAACTTAACCGCTCTACTCTCTTCGTTATAAGTTTTGAGATTGTTACCGGCATAAGATGCAGGATTTCTAAGATTCAAATGAATACTATCCGTGTAGATACTCAATCCACCCATACTCCTATTTTCAACAGTTCCTTTGAATTTCAAACTACCGATTCCATAGAATGAATATGGAGATACCGTTCCTTCTTGAGCCTCAATATTTAGCGCAAAAAGCGCTAATAAAACTAAACACAGTTTTTTAATCATACCTTGTATTGAATTCTAAAATATAATTCAAACCCTCTAAAAGAAAATTTGAATTGGCAAATATGCTATTTTTTAATTGCTTTGACAAAAATTTACTATCTCCTCCTGTTAAAATTACTGTTAAATCTTTATTTTTTTTCTTGTAAGCATCTATAGTCCCATCAATTTCGTTCAAAACACCAAAAATGACGCCAGAATGTATTGCATTATGCGTTGAATCCCCAACAATGTCCTGTGGCATTGTTGGATGTAATAACGGTAAGTTTGCAGTTAGATTGTTCAAAGATTTATACCTCATATATATTCCTGGTGATATAGAACCTCCAAGGTAGATATTATCTTTAGTAATAAAATCATAAGTAATACAAGTTCCTGCATCTATAATTAAAACATTATGGTTTGGAAATTGTTCAACAGAAGCACTAACCAAAGCAATTCTATCTACCCCAAGGGTTGTTTTGGTTTTGTAGTTATTTACAAAAGGTAATACTGTTTTGTGATTTAAATATACTTGCTTTGGTATGTCTTTAAAAAACACAAAATGTGCGGCATTCAACACGCCTACAGAGGAAACAATTACCTTATTTATAGGCTGATAGCGCTTTTTTAATTCCAAGAAGACCCTTTCTATCTCATCCGTATCACAATTCTGTAACACCAATAACCGCCTTTGTTGGTAAAGCGCAATCTTCACTCTTGTGTTTCCAACATCAATAATTATATTCATTTTTGAACCGCTATTAATTTGATTACTAAAAGAATAACCACGTTTTAAATCTTCAAAAATACGAGAGTTAAAACTATTATTCGATTTTTTCTGAAATTTCTTTTGGGAAATAGAAAATTGCATCTATATTTGCATCCGCTTTAATAAGGTACCTTAGCTCAGTTGGTAGAGCAACGGACTGAAAATCCGTGTGTCCCTGGTTCGATTCCTGGAGGTACCACAAGCACAAAACCCTAAAAGACAAACAAATAGTCGATTAGGGTTTTTCTAGTTCTATTGTTTTCTTAAAAACATCACACAAATCCAAAAGGCTTTAAAGTATCATCCCTTTACAAATGTATCTGCGCTCACTCATAGCCAAATACACACTACTAATCCACAAGTTAGCGTATTTGTGCAAATAAATAGCCATAGAATAATTGACCTCAATAGTTACCTGTATACCCTTTTAAATAATAGCGTTACCCTCTTTTTTCAAATTCATTTAATGCTCCCATTCCCAATACTGACAAAACGAGTACAAGACTGTTCAGAAAGTCAAAATGTATAATTTTAGGAATAGCAAAAAAAAAGGTACATCAAAATTGAGGCGACTTTGAATTGATTTAAGTTCTTGCATTTTTACGTCGCAAATTATATGAAATACGCATAAATTTAATTATTCCATTTTGTTTCCTAAGACTTTATTCCCAAATTTTAAGCATTTTTAGCACTATAAGGCTACCTCATAACCAGACACCTAAAATTACAACTCAAGTTTATGATTAGTATTTAAAAGGCATTTATTATGTCTGCCTATATTTTCGACAGTATCAGTAGCTAAATACCTGAGTTCTATTAAAATTTAAAGTATTAAATATATTGATTATCAGTATTTTAATTTAAAAAAATCTTTCTCATTAAATATTACTGATTTTAAACAACTTTAACTTAAAATCAACCAAAATGAGTTGATTTTCTATCTATAAAATTTCAATGAATTGAAAATCAAAACTTTAACAATCGAACTCAGGTTAAATCATACCATATTCCATTTGAAAGTACCATAAAAAAAATGTTTTTTGTATTTGTATCAGTAGAAAATGATAGCATAGTCGCAGTACGGTTTGTCTTTATACTAAAAGAGAAAAAAGAGTTTTGTTCAAGTAATTTCAAAACACTAGACATACCATAATAGAAGCCCGAAACAAATGATTCGGGCTTCTACGTTTTGTTTTCACAAAACTATAAACTAACTAACACAAATAGTTTTATTCAATAACACCAGGAACTGCAGAGGTTAACTGGTTATCAACTCCTATCTCCATATCAAACTCCATACATAACGTCATATCATAAAGGACTTTTTCATCCATATAGGTATCATTAGAAACAGCAAAAAGTATTTCTCCCTCAGAGATAATAATCCATTCTGTAGTCTCTCCTGGCAAAATATCATGTACCGATCCGAGTTGAGTATTGCCAATATATACATCCAAATCGTAATTTACCTGACCATTATTGGTCAATCTCACTCGGGGATTTGCGTCAACACACCCATCATCGACTTCATTGGATTGATTGGATTGATTGGCAGTGGCATTTTCAGAATCAATAGAGCTGTTTTCTGTATCTAAAGGCTCTATTGAACATGCTGACATCATAAAGATTACTATGGTTGCAATCATAATTTTTCGTAGGTTTTTCATTGTATTTAGGGTTTAAATGAAATTATACTGCAAAGGTAATTGATAGTCAATACTTTGACAAATTTTTTATCGATAAAGTGTATTATTTTATCGATAAAAAACAAAAAAACCCACTTTACAAGGCAAAACCTACAAATTTAATGCTGTAATGTGCTTTCTAGATTTGTAATCATTTCGTCAGTTAAAGCTTCCAGATCATATTGATGTGACCAGTTCCAGTCTTTCCTTGCACAAGTATCATCAATAGAAGATGGCCATGTATCTGCAATTTGCTGTCGATAATCTGGTTTATAAGATATTTCAAATTCGGATATCCTACGTTTAATAAGACTTGCTATGTCTTTTGGTTTAAAACTAATTCCAGCAACGTTATATGAAGATCTAATTTTGATTTGAGAAGCGTCCGCCGACATAATGTCTAATGTTGCCTTTATAGCATCATCCATATACATCATAGGTAAAGCTGTATTTTCATCAATAAATGACTCATAACGCCTCTCTTCTAGTGCTTTATGAAAAATTTCAATCGCATAATCTGTAGTTCCACCTCCTGGTAATGTTTTCCAACTAATAATCCCAGGATATCTGATGCTTCTCACATCTACATCATAGTTTTCATGGTAATAAGCACACCAACGCTCCCCTACTTGCTTTGTTATACCATAAACTGTTGTCGGCTCCATAACGGTATACTGAGGGGTGTTTACTTTTGGTGTTGTTGGACCAAAAACCGCAATACTAGATGGCCAAAACACTTTAGATATCAACTTTTCTTTAGCTAAATTAAGTACATGAAACAAAGAGTTCATGTTTAAATCCCAAGCCTTGGCAGGGTGTTTTTCACCAGTAGCACTAAGCATCGCTGCCATTAAATACACCTCCGAAACCTCATTATCTAAAACACATGCTTTAATAGCATCATAATCTGTAGCATTCAAAATTTGAAAAGGTCCTGATTCGACTAACTTAGCATCACCTTCTCTAATATCTGAAGCAACAACATTACTATTCCCTTTTAATGCTCTTAATTTTTCTGTTAGCTCAGATCCTATCTGGCCACATGCGCCTATAATAAGTGTTTTATTTGCCATTAATATCTTAATATTCTAAGATTCAAAAATACGAAGAATTTAGTGTACTCTATGAGGTTTACTATTAAATTTTTAAGAAAATTTTATTCCTTATTTTATAAATGAACTCTATAAATAAAGATATCTTTGCTTAAAGAACTCTCATTATGAAATGTAATTTACCCATCATTATTGTTATCTTTTCGTACCTCTTCAATATCAGTTGCAATAGCGCAACTAGCATTGAAAATAAAAGCAAAAATCAAGCATCAAAGTCTTCAGAAATGAACATTTCAGTCCAAGATATCGCAAAGATACAATATACAGAATATGTTTTAAGTGACTTAGCAAATACCAAAACGCAAGACTGGAATAAATTCCAAGAGTTATCTACACAAATAAACGTTTTAAAAACAAGTGATTTGTCATTTTTTCAAGATGACAAAACCACGCTTGAAACTTTTATAAACGATTTAAAGAATGACATCCCTGTAGATCTTAAAGTGCCTTCAATTTTAGTCAGATTAAACGTTTTTGAAACAACAGCTTATAAATTAGAAGGAATTTCAAAATTAGGCAATATTAACAAGGCTACAACACTTCTTTACATAAAAGACATCCTTGTAGCCTATACTAATCTAGTATTTCAAATTAATAAAAAAATTGAAAAAGACAACCAATCCATAGATAAACCCTACTAAATATGTTAATGTTTTTATAAAACCATAACACAAACATAGCATAACCTACTTTTAAGCATAAAATTCTCATATCTTTACATGCTAAATTTTAACTTATGAGAACACTATTACTTTTAATTCTATGCATACCTATTTTTTCGTATGCACAAATTACATCAAACGCCCCTTGGCTTCAAGCTATTAATGAGAATACGCGATTAGAAGAAATGTCTTTTAACACAATTGTTGCTCATGCCAACACCTATTTTAATGCTATAGATAAAGACGCCAAAGGAAGTGGATACAAAGCCTTTAAGCGTTGGGAAAATTACTGGAAAGATTTTGTGAAAGAAGATGGTTTTCTTCCAACACAACTCGAACTTTGGAATAATTGGCTTGAAATACAAGCACATAACCAATCTAGGAACGCTCAAGTTGATGACAGTAATTGGAACTCTTTAGGACCAATAGACTTTTTAAATCGCCCAAGTTCTATCGCAAATATTGGAAGGTTAAATGTCATCACAAAAGACCCGAATAACTCCAATATACTATATGCTGGTGCACCAGCTGGAGGTATTTGGAAAACTACCGATGGAGGTCAAAGCTGGGTTGCTCTCATTGACCATCTTCCGCAAATTGGTGTATCTGGTATTGCGATTGACCCTAATAATTCAGACATCATTTATATTGCAACAGGAGACGACGATGCTAACCATTCATTTTCTGTTGGCGTTTGGAAAACTACTGATGGCGGTACAACCTGGGCTCAAACAGGATTAAATCCTAACAACACTCCAAATAGTATGAACGAAATTTATATTCATCCTGCAAACTCTAATATCTTATGGATTGCAACAAGCTCTGGAATCTACAAAAGCACTGATGGTGGGCTAAATTGGACCAATACGCAATCTGGAAATTTTAGAGATCTTAAAGTAAAACCTAATGACCCAAATACAATATATGGTGTTACCTCTTCAGAATTCTATAAATCAACCGATGGTGGAAATAGTTTTACCCAAATCACAAGTGGGTTACCCACTAACTCTGGAAGACTAGCCATAGATATTACTCCTGCCGACCCAAATTACATTTATGTAGTGAGTTCAACTAACAGTAACACATACCAAGGCATCTATCGTTCTACAGACAGCGGAAATAATTTTACAGCTACTGCAAACACTACTGATATATTTGAAAGCACTCAGGCATGGTATGATTTAGCCCTTGCTGTTTCTGACACTAACGCTGATGAAATATACGTTGGCGTTTTAAATATATGGAAGTCTTCAAACGGTGGAGATAGTTTTACAAAATTAAACAACTGGTACATAAAGGATGCAGCATATACTCACGCAGACATTCATTTCTTGCGCTTTTATGACAACGAACTCTATGTTGGGTCTGATGGTGGCTTTTTTAAGTCTAATAATGGCGGCACCACTTTTACCGACTATACCGAAGGCATGGCCATAAGTCAATTTTACCGTATAGATGTATCTCAACAAACTTCAAACAAAATCGCCGGAGGCACACAAGACAATGGCGGTTTTGGATACTTCAATCAATGGAACAACTATCATGGTGGCGATGGAATGGAAGGGGTTATTGACCCTAATAACGATAATTTATATTATGGGTTTATGCAATTTGGAGGGGCTCTATTTGTTTCCAACGATTCAGGTCAATCTGGTAGTTCAAGTTATAACGGACCAGAGCAAGGCAATTGGGTCACTCCGCTAGCTGTAAATAGCGAAGGTGAAGTTTATGCAGGTTATAGTAAATTATACCGATTTAACGGATCGGGATGGGATCAAATTTCTTCAGACTTTAGTAGCAATATTGATTATTTAGAAATTGATCCAAATAATCCTGACTTAATTTATATTGGTGTAAACCAGCAACTTCATAAAAGTACCGATAGAGGGCAAAACTTCACTATTGTAAACACTTTTAATAACAACATCACATCTATTGAAATTAATAATAATGATAGTGACATTGTCTATGTAACTGCTTCAGGCTTTAATACAGATGTTTACAAATCTTCAGATGGTGGTAATAATTTCACAACAATTACTGGAACACTACCGAGCCTTCAAAAAAATATAATTATCCATACAAAAGATGACGCACTAAATACGCTTTATCTAGGAACACATGCTGGGGTGTATTACTACAATGATTCTATGGTAGATTGGGAGACCTTTAACAATAACCTTCCAAATGTTGCAATTAGAGATCTGGCTATTAATATTCCAGATGCAACCTTAGTAGCAGGAACTTTTGGCCGTGGCATTTGGAAAAGTCCTCTTGCTCCATCACAACTGGCAGATAATGATATATCATTACTGAATATAACGCATCCAACGGCACAAAATTTAATATGTAGTGATGTAATACCTCAAATTTCAATTAAAAACAATGGCCTAAATACAATTAATAATGCTACTATAAATTACAGTATTAACGATGGCGCAGAGCAAACGACAACATGGAACGGCACATTAAATTCTGAAGACACCACACAAATTGACTTACCGATATTAACTTTAGATAAAGGTGCTTATAGTTTAAGTGTTTCAGTAAATATTACAAATGACGCGATTCCAAACAACAATACAGCAAGTGTATCATTTTTTGCAAATGACTCAGGAGTAGTTGAAGTAGTTAACACTTTTGAAAACGCAGACCAAGAACTTCTTAACTTTAACAATAACGAGACTTCATCCCTTTGGGAAATGGGAGCACCGACTGGAACAGTTCTGAATTCTACAGCTTCTGGATCACAAGTTTACGGTACAAATTTGGACGGTGAATACACAAACAGCACCCTCGCATACTTATACTCTCAATGCTACGACTTAAACGCCATAACAAATCCAGTACTAAAAATGCATTTAGCATTTGAACTTGAGCAAGATTGGGATTTATTCTATGTGCAATACTCTACCGACTTAGGTGATACTTGGTCATTGTTAGGAACTGCAAATGACCCTAACTGGTACAATAGTGATAGAATCAATGGTGACGGCGTTGCTGATAACTGCTATAACTGCGTAGGCGGCCAATGGACGGGAACTGACGCTACGATGCAAGAATACTCTTATGACTTAGCAGCATTAAGTAACGAAAGCACAATCGTTTTTAGAATGGTATTTCATTCAGACAACTACATAACTGAAGAAGGTGTTATATTAGATAATTTTTACATCGATGGAACATTAAGTACTTCAGACTTTAAACTGGACCAAATTGCGATTTATCCAAATCCATCAAACAACATTTTCAATATAAAGCTAGACCAACAAAACAACACGTTCAGCTATATACTTAGTGACTTGTCGGGTAAAGTAATTTTAAAAAGAAATAATATTAGCGAAACCCAGCACAAGCTAGATATGACATCATATAGTGCTGGTATTTACTTTATAAAAATTAACACTAAACATGCATCAGTTACAAAAAAGTTAATTTTAAAATAAAACAACATAATACACATCATAAAAAGGCAGTTTTTGAACTGCCTTTTTTTGTCACTATATCTTAATATTTTGTTAAGCATATTTAGGTCTGATGGTACGACGTTTAACTAAACTAGCAGGAGTGTATTCTAAAGTTTCACTCACCTCTTGTCCTATTTTTACAAGTCCATCTACGGATTGATCGGGTTCAATGATAATTTCCTTTACAGGTAAATGTTCAGGAAGTTTATTTCTACCCTGATGTTGTTTTTTAACTCGTGTATAGGTGACTTCTTGTTTTTCTGTGGACTGTTCTTCGACTGGAGTGTCTTGGTCAAACAAATTGAGTTGATTTACTGCATCAAGCGCACCCACAAAGCGTTCAGATTTAAAACCATTAATTAGTTTTATAAGCTGATCAAGCTGTTGTTTTAGCGCTTGGTTTTCTCGTTTTAAATCCTCTAATTCCACACATAAATATACGAATTACACCAATAAAAAATGGTTTTATATGGGTTTATATCGTTTTTTTTGTGATTAATTTCCAATGGTAATTCCATCAAAGAGAAGCACTAATTCAGTATAACTTAAAACCAAACTTTTTACTGAATTATCGTAAACTGGTAGCTCAAACTTGCCTTTTTCTAAACGCTTATAATACAAAACAAAACCTCCTACGCGCCATTGTAATAATTTCATCTTATTATCAAGGCGGTTTACAAAAATATAAACTGAACCGTCTGCAGGAAATCCTGATAAGTTACTTGAAACAATTCCGCATAAACTATCAAAACTCTTACGCATATCCGTTGGACCCAAATACAACTCGAATCTAAAACTACTATCTAAAGCTAACATAATTTCTGATTTTTAAAAAATCAAAAATAAGTCCAGACACAAAACACGTCAAGATGGGTTAGACGGAGGGATAC
>JABSPM010000097.1 GCA_013215095.1 Flavobacteriaceae bacterium
TGTTTTGATTCCCTAGAAAAGGTCAAAGATTGGCTACATGAATTTGTGAAAAACATGGATGAAAATCTAATTAAATCAATAACTAGCAATTATCATTATATAAACGCTTTTATGCGAAATAATTAAATTCAAATCGTATAACCCTAGCCCTGGCGTGCTTTTGTAAAGCGTTTTTAATTTGTAAAGTGTGACTAATATGAAATACAACAGCTGACTTTCGCCTATACCATCTCTACGCCTAATGTGTAATTTAACAGAAGAACTGGTATTCTATCAAATGATATAGGGTTACAGCAATTTCCAGTATATCGTTATAGACCTCTTGCCCATATGTTATGGCTGCGTTAAAATAAGGATGTAACCAACTGTGCTTTTAGTAAGGTAGAGGTCTACATGCAAAACCCTCAAGGGGTCAGCATTTGATTATTACTCAAACAAAGCCTTTAACTCCGTTGCCTCTTCGGCTTTCATTTTTCCAGCTAAAACTAAACTCAATTGTTTACGTCTTAAGGCGCCATCAAAACGTTTCTGTTCTTGTTCTGTTTCTGGAAGTATCTCAGGGACGCTTACAGGGCGTCCTGTCTCATCAACAGCAACAAAGGTATATATAGCTTCATTGGCCTTAGAACGCTCGCCAGACTCCCTGTCTTCAATCCAAACGTCAAGGTATATTTCCATTGATGATTTAAACGCACGAGAAACTTTAGCTTCTAGAGTTACTACACTTCCAACAGGAACAGCTCTGTTAAAAGCCACATGGTTTACAGATGCAGTCACAACAATTCTACGAGAGTGACGTCTTGCTGCAATACTAGCAGCACGATCCATACGCGCTAAGAGTTCTCCTCCAAAAAGGTTGTTTAATGGGTTAGTTTCACTTGGTAAAACCAAATCCGTCATGGTTGTCTTTGAATCTTTTGGGTGTTTTGCGTTCATAACTTTTGCAATTTGTTTGCAAAGTTAGACTTATTTAGGCAGTAATAAAACCAATTTAGAGTGTACTTGCTCGCTTTTGTGAGATTCGTAATTACAAGGATTATATGCTGCTAAAACTCTATAAAGCAGATTGAAAATTTATCAGAATTATAGTTTCAGAATGTGTTTTTTAGCAAATTCAATCCAATTTTAAAAGCAATAGGATTTAGAATCCATTAATTTAAGGTCTTGATTAATAACCAAGCGTCTTTATTATGTGTTTTTTTGATATTTTTTAAGGCTTGTTCTGCTTCGCTACGTGTATCGTAACTTGCGTAAACGACTTGATGTAGACCATAAGAGTTTATGCCTATTTTTTTGGCATAATACCCCAAGTTTTGTAGCTCTTTGAGTTTTTTGTCGCTGTTTTCTTCTAAGCGAAATGCTCCAGCTACAATATGATAGTTGCCACTTTGTTTTGTGATGTTAAGCCTTACTGCTGGTAGTGGATTTTCAATTACAAAAGTCGCTTCTTGCAGTTTATGATTTAAAGCGGCTTGTACATCTGCTTCTGCTGTTTGATTGTGTGCCTCAATTGCCCTATTATAGCGTTGTGTGATACCATATCCTCCAAGTGTTAACGCTAACACAGCAACAGCTGCATACTTGAGGTAATGACGATATGATTTATGGGGTTGCGTTGCTTCAGCAATAGGTATAATCGTTTCTTTAGGAGCTTGTACCACATCCTCTAATGGCGCAGAGACTTTATCTGAAAGTCTTGCAATTGGAGGAGATGTATAAGGACTTAATCCAAAAGCATCTGTTAAATAGTTTAAATGATAAGAGGGTTCAAACGTGAGTTTGCCATCTTTATTTAAACATAAATCACCAATATTTTTGAAATTTAAGGTTTCACCTTGCGCCAAATGCAATTTGAGACTTTTGGTTTTTTTAGCAATTTTTGCAACAGCTGCTTCAAAAGGAATTTTTTCTACATTAGCAATATAATGTGCCAATAAGCCATCATTATTTTGAAGTTGTTCATTAAATGATAATACTTTTTTAGGAGGATAAAATGCATTCGTGCTCTCATGAACTTTGGCTGAAACGTTTTGTGTTAAAAACGCACCAAATTGAGGGATAATCACGCATTCATATCTATATAATAAATCGCTTATGTATCTTTCAAATTGCATAAAAACAAAATTAGTAATTTTTTAATCCATAAAAAATATCACATAAAGTAGTTATTAACATTGCAAAATTTAGTTTCTTGTAAGGTGTAAATCAAAGTAATGCAATGACAGAAAATGAACTTTTATATGCTTTAGCGCTTCAGAATATCCCAAAAATAGGTGAAATTACGGCTAAAAAGTTGATTCAACATTGCGGATCTCCAGAAGCGGTAATCAAAGAAAAGAAAGAAAACCTGCTGAAAATTTCCGGTATTGGTCTGGCGGCACTACAAGGAATAAAGAATAAGATTTATCTTGAAAATGCAGTCGTCGAACTTCGGTTTATAAAAGAAAATGCCATTGGGGTACATTATTTTATGGAAGACCGCTATCCAGAACGGTTGAAACATTGTGTAGACGGGCCTATATTATTATTTCAATCGGGTCAAATAAATATACAATCCCAACCTATGATTAGCATTGTAGGAACACGAAAAATTACGACTCAAGGGATAGCGTTTTGTGAAAATTTGGTGGAAAAATTGGCAATTTACAATCCAATTATAGTCTCGGGTTTCGCTTATGGAACGGATATTACAGCGCAACGTGCTGCGGTTAAACATAATTTACAAACAATAGGATGTTTGGCGCATGGATTAAACCAAATTTATCCTAAGGTACACAAAAAATATGTAGCAGACATAGAACAGCATGGTGGCTTTTTTACCGATTTTTGGAGTACAGATTATTTTGATCGTAAAAATTTCTTGAAACGCAATCGTATTATAGCTGGACTAAGTGAGGCTACAATTGTTATAGAGTCTGCAGGAAAGGGCGGAAGTTTAGTCACTGCCGAAATTGCCAATTCCTATAATCGCGAGGTTTTTGCAGTACCAGGTCGCACGACAGATACGCAAAGTGTTGGCTGTTTAAACCTAATTAAGCACCAAAAAGCACACGTACTTTCACAGCCAGAAGATGTGCCTTATATACTCAATTGGAAGCTGGAAAATAAGCAAAAACCTATACAAAAACAGCTGTTTGTAGTGCTAGATGCTAATGAAAAAGTCATTTACAATTTCCTTAAAGATAATGGTAAGGAGTTGCTAGATATTATTGCTTTAAAATGTGGTATGCCAACGTTTCGAGTTGCATCTATCTTATTAAATATGGAGCTCAAGGGCGTAGTAAGACCATTACCGGGCAAGCAGTTTGAGGTCATCTAGTAGCCAGTATTGTCACGTACACGTTTTAAAACCGTATTGGCTACTTTAGAAGCTTTCTCAGCCCCAATAGCTAAAATACGATCTAATTCTTCTAAGTGGTCTATGTAGTAGTTGTATCGCGCTCTAATATCCGCATACTTGTCTAAGATTAATTCATATAAGGCTTGCTTCGCATGGCCGTATCCATAGCCACCTTGCTCATAATTGACTTTCATTGCTGCAATTTGTTCGGCATTGGCAACGAGTTTATATAATGCAAAACAGTTACAAGTAGTCCAGTCTTTTGGTGCTTCAAGAGGCGTGCTATCTGTTTGGATTTTCATGATTTGCTTGCGTAACTTCTTATCTGGTAAAAATAAATTGATCGCATTGTTTCTACTTTTACTCATTTTTTCGCCATCAGTTCCAGGAACTAATTTGGTGTGTTCTTGAAGTTTTGCTTCTGGGATAACGAAAGTTTCGCCCATTTTCGCATGAAAGCGAGATGCAACATCTCTTGTAAACTCTAAATGTTGCAGTTGATCTTTTCCTACAGGAACAACTTCGGCATCATATAATAAAATATCTGCTGCCATAAGCATTGGATAGGTAAATAAGCCCGCATTAACATCTTCTAAACGATCTGCTTTGTCTTTAAAACTATGCGCAAGTTCTAATCGAGAAAACGGAAAGAAACAGTTTAAGTACCACGTCAATTCTGTAACTTGTGGTACGTCACTTTGGCGGTAGAATACGGTGTTTTCAATATCTAAACCACATGCCAACCAAGTAGCAGCCGTAGAATAGGTGTTTTGACGTAAGGTTTCAGGGTCTTTAATTTGCGTTAATGAATGTAAATCTGCAATAAACAAAAACGATTCGTTTACCGTAGATGTACTCATCTCAATTGCTGGAAAAATGGCACCTAGTAAATTTCCTAGATGTGGGGTTCCTGTACTTTGTACGCCAGTTAGTATTCTTGCCATAGGTCTATCCTGCCAAAGCAGGCTGCGTTTGTATTAAACTTTTGTTTTATGGAAGCAAAGGTAAATGTTTTAGTAGAATAGCTCAATTATTTTAGTAGTTTTGGCAATGATGAAATGCTTAAAGTATCCTTTTTGGTTGATTTATAGAGTGTGGTTCTACATTTTGGTGGTCCTACTTATTATTGTGTTATTTCCATTTTTAGTGTTTTCTATTTCTAATGAGCGCTGGTATCCTTTCTTTTTTCGGTTGGCACGTATATGGGCAAAGTGTATTTTAATTGGAATGGGATTCCGAATTAAATTAGAGCAAGAGCAAACTATCGAAAGAGATAAGAGCTATATGTTCATTGCCAATCATACTTCTATGATAGATATTATGTTGATGTTGGCTTGTGTAAAGCATCATCCTTTTGTTTTTGTTGGAAAGAAAGAACTGGCAAAAATTCCGTTATTTGGTTTTTTTTATAAGCGGGCGTGTATCTTAGTCGATCGCAGTAGCGCACAAAGTAGAAAAGCGGTGTTTTTGCGAGCACAAAAACGTTTGCAACAAGGGTTAAGTATTTGCATTTTTCCAGAAGGCTTGGTTCCGGAAGAGGAGGTGCAACTCGCAAAATTTAAAGACGGCGCTTTTCGTTTAGCGATTAATCATCAAATTTCTATTGTACCTATGACATTTTATGATAATAAAAAGCGTTTTTCTTATACGTTCTTTAGTGGTGGACCTGGAAGCCTACGTGTTAAGATACACAAGTTTTTAGACACTAGTGGTTGTACAATAGAACAAACATCAAGTTTAAATAAATGCGCAAGAGACCTCATATTAAGTGAGTTGAATAAAGGGTAATGGTATAACATAAAAAACCACTCCTGGCACAGAGTGGTTTTTCAACACCTTTTATAAGCCAAAGGCAAATAAAAGGCAGACTTAACAAAACTAAACTAAAATTTTAAAATTTAAAGCTAAATCCGGAGTAAAGTCCCATAAAATAGGGCCTAAAATTACCAGATGTATCATTAAATGTATTTAATTGATATTTAAAGGCTGGCTCTAGATTTAAATTGAATTTTTGTGATAATTTAAAGTCTATTTCAAAACCTAAATTAGCACTGAAACTGGTGTTATTTATATTCGTGGCTTTTCCAATGTAGGTGCTTTGTCCATCTAATGTAGAGTAGATTTCATTTTTATTTAATAGTAAAGCACTAAACCCACCAATAACACTAATATCAATTTTTCTTTCAATGAACTTATATTCCAATTCTAAAGGCATCTCAATAAAACCTAATTCTTGATCGATAGCACCTTGGATTCGGTTCGAAAGTACCTCAGGAATTTGCTGAAATGCAAAATCATTATTACTTATAAATGAAATGTCTTTGGCAGTATCAGAAAAAGCAATGTTTCTAAAGGTGTTTTCTGTGGTGGTTGAACTTGAAACATTGTTGTAAATAAAAACATCGTTTGTACTATAGCCAAGCTCAACTTTATTTATACCGGCCCTAATGCTTAATTTATCATTTAAGACATAACTTCCTTTAATACCGTAGCTCATGTTAATTTTTCCAGATTTAGTATTGCTATTAAATTGGGAATGTATGGAGGAGCCTTCGCTTAAAGAATTAAAATAAACTGGGGCTATATTAGAATTGAGCGTCCAACGTGTTTCGGGCGCTGTATTTTCGTTTGCTCTTTCTTTATCCTCAGAGCTTTTTTCCAAAGCAGCAATTTCTTCTGTAATAGATAAAGTCGCATTAGGAGCTGTTGTAGTTGCTTCGGAATCTTTTTCTTTGGCCTTGTTTTCGGTTTTGTTTTGAGATGCATTTAAAGTCTCAGCAACCATAGTGTTAGAAGCGTTAGGCGTTTTGTTTTTTAATAATTCTTTGTGATTTTTATTTAATAAAGACGCATTTTCTGTTTTAGGATTAGACGCAATATCGATTTTAGAAGGTATTGGGTTTTTGGGTGATAAGCTTGTGTTTTGTTTTAAGGCGTTACTTTTTTCAGCACTAGCATTTGTCTGTGTATTAGCACTATGCTTTTGAGGTACAGAAACCGTTGAAGAGGTGTTAATTCCTGTGTTGAAGAGAGGAGAATGCTGATTGTTGTCAGTTTTTCCAATATCGGTTGTATGGCTTACACTATTAGCCTGCTTACTCGTATTGTGTTGTTCCAATTTTGTGTGAGTACCTATAGTAATAGCATTGTTTTTGGGTGGTTCTTGAACTTCATTTTGAGAGGAAGTCTCTACATTAGTGTTTTTGTTAGGCAAAGCGTTTTCTGTGTTGAAAACACGATATCCAAGAGTAATAAATAGTAGCAAACTTGCAGCAATACCAGATCGTTTTAGCCATAGCGGTATGATCGTGTTTCGATCGTCCTCCTTGTGTTCTAATTCCTCTCGAATAGCATGCCATACAGAGCTATTTGGCGTTGCTTCAAAGTTACGAAGCTTCTCCTGAAAGAGTCTATCTATATGTTTTTTATCGTTCATAGGGTTTTCGAGTTTAAGCTCGACTTGTATAATTCTACTTTATTTTTTAAAATCAATCTTGCTCTAGCAAGATTAGATTTTGACGTTCCTATTGTTATGTTAAGCATTTCGGCTATTTCTTTATGCGCATAACCATCTAATGCATACAAATTGAATACTAATCGGTACCGGTCTGGTAGCTCTTGGATGCATTCTAGTAAGAAATCAATGCCAATGGTATCATTGTCAATTTCTATAGAGACATCTTCAATTTGTTCTTCGTTGATAATATCAAAAACACCTTTTGTTTTTCTATATCGCTGAAGCGCTGTATTGATTGCAATACGTTTGAGCCAACCTTCCAAAGCTCCTTTGTTCTTATATTGATCAATTTTTTTAAATATAGTCAAAAAGGAATCTTGCAGATTGTCTTCAGCTTCTGCATAATTCCTAGAATACTTTAAGCATATTGCAAATATTTTACTTGCATAGCGTTCATAGAGTTCGCTTTGTGCTTTGGTATCATTGTTTTTACACTTTTGTATGAGTTGTTCTAAACTCAAATTTTAGTTCAGTTTTAGTTGACTATTGGCACTTCATATATTAAATATTGTGCTTCTCCTTGTTCGTCTTCTCCTTGCCAAATTTTAAAACTATAAGCTCCATTTTCCTTAGAGCAATGAAACTCAAATGAATTTGTCACAAGTGTTTCATCTAATGTTTGGCAATAATTGTTATCTAATTTTTTGTTTAGAACCGCTAGTGTTCTCTCATCCTCGTTGACGTTATAATACAAGTCATGAAATAAATGACAGCTCGTTGGCTGCATATAGCTATAAGCTATCGAATAAGTTTCATTAAAGAAAAAAGAATCGGGCAGTTCAATGCTTTCTATGGGGAGTAATTCAATGGTGTAATCATCCGACGTAGAATAATCATCTATACTGCAAGAAGATACCGAGCTTAATACCAATACGATTATAAGTATAAATCTTTTCATAGTTCAAAACATCCTACATTTAAGATGCAAAACCCTAATAAAGGTTGCGTTAAAAAAACAAAAAATCCCGAAACGTGTCGGGATTGTTATTTATTTTTCTGAAATTATCTTTTTAATTTTCTCTTCTAGTTCATCCATTAAATCCGGATTATCCTTAATTATGGTTTTGACAGCGTCTCTTCCTTGTCCTAGTTTGGTGGTGTCATAGCTAAACCACGAGCCACTTTTCTTTACAATCTCATTATCTACGGCAACATCCAAAATTTCACCGACTTTAGAAATGCCTTCTCCATACATAATGTCGAATTCTGCTGTTTTAAACGGTGGGGATACTTTGTTTTTAACCACTTTAACACGAGTTTTATTTCCCATGACATCGCCAGAACTGCTTTTAATTTGGGTTGAACGACGAATATCTAACCTTACGGAAGCATAAAATTTTAATGCATTACCACCTGTTGTAGTTTCGGGATTGCCAAACATCACGCCAATTTTTTCACGTAGCTGATTAATAAAAATCATGGTACAGTTGGTTTTACTAATTGATGCGGTTAATTTTCTTAAGGCTTGAGACATCAAACGTGCATGAAGTCCCATTTTAGAATCTCCCATTTCACCCTCAATTTCACTTTTTGGAGTTAATGCAGCAACAGAATCTACAACGATGATATCAATAGCGCCAGAACGTACTAAGTTGTCGGCAATTTCTAAGGCTTGCTCTCCATGATCGGGTTGAGAAATGATTAAATTATCTATATCAACACCTAATTTTTCGGCATAGAATCTATCAAAGGCATGTTCTGCATCTATAAAAGCGGCAATACCACCAGCTTTTTGTGCCTCTGCAATAGCATGTAGTGTTAATGTGGTTTTACCTGAAGACTCAGGGCCATAAATTTCTATGACTCTACCTCTTGGATAACCACCAACACCTAAGGCAATATCCAAACCAAGCGAACCCGAAGAAATCGCCTCAATATCTTGTACTGCGGCATCACTCATTTTCATTACGGTACCTTTGCCGTAAGCCTTATCTAACTTGTCTAAAGTTAATTTTAGCGCTTTTAATTTTGCGTCTTTTTCACTGCTCATATCTTCATGTATTTCTAGATCTTACAAATGCTAAAATAAGATTTCTTTAGCCATCTTACAATTTTATAACGCAACCTTTTTATACTTTTTGCATCTTCATAAAACAAATGGGAAAATGGGATAAGCTAAGAAAAAGAGATTATGGCGTAGGGCTATGTGTTCAAAAGTTTTCCGACCCGAACTAAGTCTATGAAATTTTTTAAAAAAATAGTATTTAACAATATTAATGGAATTGCAGTTTCTATTAGCGGAAATTGCAAGTCTGATGGTGGTTAGCTCGTGAGTAATAATTTTGAAAACAAAAGAATTATTGTATAACGAGTTAGTCTAAGAAAAAGCGCTTTAATCCACTATTAAAGTGCTTTTTTTTACGTTGTAAATTAGCATTAACCCCTAAAAATAGTACCTTTGCGGCAATCTTTTAACCTTAAAAATTAGTATAGCATGCAACTGTACAATAAATTAAGTGCTAAAGAAAGAGCAGAATTAATCGATAAAGCAGGAAAATATCGTTTAACACTTTCTTTTTATCAATATGCACATATTCAATCGCCTAAACAACTTCGAGATGAGCTTTTTGTGGTTTGGAATGGCCTAGATGTATTAGGGCGAATTTATATCGCACATGAGGGTATAAATGCCCAATTATCGCTTCCGGCAGAACGTTTTGAAGCTTTTAAAACGCATCTAGATGCTATCGATTTTTTAAATGGTATTCGTTTAAATATTGCGGTGGAGCAAGACAATAAATCCTTTTTAAAACTTAAAGTAAAAGTTAGAGAAAAGATTGTTGCAGATGGTTTAAATGATGATACCTTTGATGTTACAGATAAAGGGGTTCATCTTAATGCTAAAGATTTTAATACCTATATCGAAGATGAAAATACGGTTTTGGTAGATATGCGTAATCATTATGAAAGTGAGATTGGTCATTTTAAGAATGCCATAACTCCAGATGTTGATACATTTAGAGACTCTTTAGATATTATAGAAGAAAATCTTAAAGCACACAAAGAAGATAAAAACCTTGTGATGTATTGTACAGGTGGAATTCGTTGCGAAAAAGCTAGTGCGTATTTTAAGCATAAAGGGTTTAAAAACGTATTTCAATTAGAAGGCGGCATAATTGAGTACACAAGACAAATAAAAGAAGCGGATTTAGAGAATAAATTCTTGGGACAAAATTTTGTATTCGATCAGCGTAGGTCAGAACGTATTAGCGATGATGTTATAGCTAATTGTCATCAATGTGGTACTGCTTTTGATGTGCATACCAATTGTGCTAATGAGGCTTGTCATTTGTTGTTTATTCAGTGTGAGTCATGCAAAGCACGTATGGAAAATTGTTGTTCAGAAGCCTGTATGGAAATAAACAGGCTGCCTTACGAAGAACAAAAAGCACTTCGAAAGGGTAAAGGGAATAGCAATAAAATTTTCAAAAAAGGAAGATCAACACATTTACGACAAAAGTTATAGGTAACAAGCATAACAGTAGTTGGTTATAAATGTTTTTTAGGTATGACCATGATACTAAAGATATTTTGCTATTAAGTTTTAATGTAGTACCGTTAGAATAAAATTATTATTTTACGGTATTATTTTCTTTTATTAGGAGATATAGCATTGTTATTATAATTAATATTTTTCTTTTTTTTCAAGCATGCGGCAATAAAAAGAAGTTTAATTCTATTCCCATTCAAAATGACACACTTTCTGAGATAAAGTTATCTGATGATGAATTAAAAATGTGGTGGTTTAAAGATATAGAGTTAGATTCTATATCTGGACTCAGTATAAATAGAGCTTATGATAGTATTTTAACTAATTTAGGTAATGGCAAACAAGTTATTGTCGCCTTAATTGATATGCCTTTAGATATAGAACATGAGGATTTACAACAAAATATTTGGGTAAACCCAGACGAGACTCCTAATAATCAAATTGATGATGATAACAATGGATATGTTGACGATATCAATGGTTGGAACTTTATCTCTAGTCGTGATGGAAAAACCGCCAAGTTTGTAAACTATGAATACACTAGAATACTTAAGAAATATTCTGATAGTTTTAAGAATAATACTATTCAAGATTCAATTTTACACCACACCATCGTTAATGCTAACAAAAAATATAAAGAGAGATTAAAATATGCTGAAAAAGATACTGCTTTCATAAATGTAGAAGAAAGGGATAAGAAAATCGCAGCAAAAACACTATCAAAATTTTTTAAGGGAAATAATTATTCAATTAAAGATTTAGATAGCCTTAAAAAATTACATACTAATGATTCATTACTGAAGCTTCATATAGAATGGATGAAGCATTTTATAAACTATAAATATACTGATGAATATTTTGCAATGTATAAGTTGAAAGCCAAGGAGCGCTTCAATAAATTATTAAATGTTAATTATAATGATCGTACTATCATTGGTGATAATTCAGATGATATAAATGACAAAGACTATGGAAGTCCAATTATAGGTGCTGAAAGTGGTTTTTTTGACCACAGCACCAAAATGGCAGGATTTATAGCTGCACGAAGAGATAACGCTATAGGTATTGAAGGTGTTTCAGATAATATAAAAATTATGCCTATTTGTATTTCAGCTTTTGGCGATGAGCACGATAAGGATATTGCTTTAGCTATTCGTTATGCCGTAGATAATGGTGCTAAAGTTGTTAATATGAGTTATGGCAAGGAGTTTTCTTTATATAAAGAGTGGGTTTTCGACGCAATCAAATATGCAGAAGAAAAAGATGTTTTGATAATTAAATCTGCGGGAAACAATCGTAAAAACATAAAAGACATTGAAGTTTACCCTAATGATAACGATTATCAAAGTTCAGATGAGATTACTGATAATTTTTTAATGGTTGGAGCTACAAGTTATAATGCTAATAAAAAATTAATCCCTATCTTTTCAAATTACGGTGCAATCCAAGTAGATGTTTTCGCACCAGGACATAAAGTGTATTCTACTGTAGTTTCCATTAAGAAATATGATTTTTCGAATGGCGGAACATCAACTTCTTGTGCGTTGACTTCTGGTGTAGCGGCTTTGATACGCTCATACTACCCAAAATTAACTGCTTCACAAGTTAAACATATCCTTATGGATAGTGGTCTAGAGTATACTTTTAATGTTAAAGTTGGAGATACGTTACTGTCTTTTAACGCCTTATCTAAATCTGGAAAAGTAGTTAATGCCTATAATGCTTTAATTATGGCTGACAGTTTTTCAAAAAATTAGAGGTTATCGACCTATTTCTCTATCGAAACCTTTATCTCTGTATAAATATCAAAGTTTTTGTGTTACCCATTTTTTTTTAGAAGAATGTAATGTAATTCTTCCTATTATTTTATTATTGAGTATCAAGTTCTCAATAGACTTAAGGTCTTCATCAAGATATGGATGTTTCATTATAATGTCAATATTATTCAAAAAACCTAAATCAGCCTGCCTTAGCATTATAATCGTATTGGTGATAAAATGGAAATCGTATGCTCAAAACACTTCATACTAATTTTTTAACTGATAGTCTGGATGTCCTGTTTGCCATAAAGAGAAAGATAAAATATTTGCTAACTCATTGGTCTTTTTATCTGTATTAGCATCGAATCCATGTCCTCCTTCAAAATCCACATTAAATAAAACCAAATTACTTGATTTGCTATTTTGAAGTTTAGCAGCAAACTTTCCTGGTTGCCAAATAACAACTCTTGAATCATTAATTCCTCCTGTTAAATAAACAGCAGGGTATTTTACATCATTGTTATATGCTGATAAGCATCCATCTCTAAAAGTGCTTTAAATTCAATAGAATCTTTAATGGAACCAAAGTCTTTAGATAAATTTTTCCCATTAGGCGCAAATTCAGACCGTAATGTGTTTAAGACACCAACTCTTATGATAGCTGCCGCATATAAATCGGGACGTTCTGTTATTGGCCGCCCTATAAGAATACCGCCAGCACTTGCTCCTGAAATACTTATATATCTAGGTGATGTATAGTTTTCTTTTATTAAGTACTCAGTGCAAGCTATAAAATCTTTCCATGAATTTGGTTTAGTAGTTTTATGACCATCTTTATGCCAAGCATTTCCTTTTTCTCCTCCACCTCTAACATGAGCAACAGCATAAATACCGCCTTCATTAATCCAGTGTAACAAATAACTATTTAAAGCAGGTCTAAAAGAATAGCCTAAAGCACCGTAACCTGTCATAAACATTCTATTTCCTCCTTTTTTTTCTATCCCTTTTTTGTAGATAATCGATAAAGGAACCTTTGTCCCATCGTGGGAGGCTACTTCTAGTTCTTCAATAACAACATCAGCCATGATTGCTTTATATCCGTTTTTCTTTACTAATTGATGTTCAACAAATTTTTGCAAATCATAATTATACTTATACATCTCTTTTTCTGAACCCCACCCTCTTATCTCCATCCATAAATCTGAGTAAATATATCCTTTTGATGATACGTTGATATTACCAGCCTTTTTTGGAATTGGAATATTTGTAATTATACCTTTATAATCTAACTTGTATAATTTTGCTTCAACCCCATTCTTTGTTTTTACAAAATAAAGACCATTATTAGTTAATGTCAAATCTGTTATTACTGATTTTTCGTCATGAGGAACTATGACTTTAGGATTCTTAAAATTGGGACTAATTAAAGACGTTTTACATATTTTAAAATTTTTAGCTTCATTAGCAGTTAAAAAAATGATGTCATCACCATCTACATAAAAACGTCTAATCAAATCTTTCTCTTTAAAGAGTGGTTTCCAAATAATTTTATCGTTATCTATGGTATTGGTTGGTGCGTAATAATAGTCCGCATAATAACTAGCTCCAGAAACACTTGCAAACATGTATGTGCTTTTTTCATCTTTAAAAGAAATCTCTGGAAAGTCTTCTTCTTTAATATCAATTTCAGAATTATTTTTTTTAGAAAAAAGGTCTATGTCACTTGATACATTTTGCCCAACCCTATGTATTCGTGTTTCAAGATTTAGTAAATAATTACTGTTTTTTTTATCTATAACAGGCAAGTATTCATATGTGAATCTTAAATTATCTGGATGCCATCTAATTCCACCTAAAGCAGAAGGCCAACAGTTTTTAATTACTTCATTATGTAATTTATTAGCTGCAATGTCATAAATTAGAATATCGCCAATCTCTAAATCATTTTTGGTAATTGCAATAGCAACTTTAGTTCCATTCCAATTAGGAGAAATATAATTTATACTGTATCCTTCTTTATAATTTCCAGGATTAAATAATAATTGTTCGTCTTTGTTAAATCCATCTCTGAAATATAATTGTTCAACTTTTCCATCCTCAGATTTCAAATAAAAATACTTATCATTATTAGTTATATTAAGGTGAGATATTTTAAATGTGTTTTTTTTATTTAAAGAGTCTTGAAGTTTGATGATTTTTTTTCGACCATTAATTTTTGAAATTTTTTGCTTTGTATAATATGCTTGATTTTTATACCAATCTAGAACAACAGAATCCTCAAGGTTTTCCATATAACGATAATCATCAGTTATAACTTTTCCATGAATGGTGTCTGATACTGGTTTTTGGCTCAGTTTTTTTTGAGAGTCATTAATTTCTTTATGTTTACATTGAAAAATAAAAAAAATGAATACTAGAAATAATAGTTTTTTTATCATGAAATTGTAAAATAAGGTGACTACCGATTATGTCAGTAATCACTTTATCATTTTTAAGTTAAACAAATCAAATGTCTTCTAGATTTTGAGTAGGTCTTGTCTTTGGTGGGTCATCATCCAAATTATTACCTCCAAAAATGTATTGAGGATTTTTGCAATTTGAAATTTGTTAATGGCTAACTTTTGATTTTGTTTTTTTTTCATGATAAATATTTAATAATTTTTGCTCAGACAATATATTGATTAATATCTGTATAAATAGCTTTGTATTTGTTGATATTTATAAATATCAACAACAAAGTAGATTAGAAATTACTTAAATCAACGCCTTTTTCTTTCAGTTTAAAAAGAAACCGTTATGGGCTACGCTGTCATTTTCTATGCTATATAAAGAAAAAAATCAGCATTTATTTTTACGGTACTTACAAATGGAAAAAGGTATTACCTAGACATATTATAAATAGTGTTTTGAGCGAAAGATATTTTTTATTTTGAATGTACTGTCTTTTAAAGGGTTTGTGGTGAGTTTCTAGTGAATTATTTTTGATGCAATTTTTCAAAACCCCAGCGATCTATTTAAATAATATTATCTTTACGCTTTCAATCAATTATTAATTTTCATTCGCAAAGGGTTATTAATTAGCGAATTCAATATAAAATATATGGCTTGCAACAGTTGTTCAACTGGTAAAGAAGGTCAGCCAAAAGGATGTAAAAACAATGGAGCGTGTAGTTCTGATGGATGTAACAAACTAACTGTCTTTGACTGGCTTTCAAATATGACGCTGCCCAATGGAGAGGCACCATTTAATTGCGTGGAAGTGCGCTTTAAAAACGGAAGAAAACACTATTATAAAAACTTAGAAAATTTAGCATTAAATATAGGAGATGTTGTAGCTACGCAATCGCAGTATGGTCATGATATCGGTATTGTTACTCTTACAGGAGAGCTTGTAAGAATACAAATGAAGCGTAAAAAAATTAATATAGAAGACCACGAAATTGTAAAAAAAATATACAGAAAGGCAAACCAAAGAGATATCAATATATGGCAGGAAGCAAGAGCTAAAGAAGAACCTATGAAGGTTAGAGCACGTCAAGTTGCCATAGATTTGAAGTTGCAAATGAAAATCTCTGACATAGAATTTCAAGGTGATGCCAGTAAAGCGACGTTCTATTATACCGCAGAGGATCGTGTAGATTTTAGAGAGCTTATAAAGGTTTATGCGCGAGAATTTAAAACACGTATAGAAATGCGCCAAGTCGGTTTTCGTCAAGAAGCGGCAAGACTTGGAGGTGTTGGATCTTGTGGTAGAGAATTGTGCTGCTCTACTTGGTTAACCGATTTTAGGTCTGTGAGTACATCTGCAGCACGTTACCAACAATTGTCGTTAAACCCACAAAAACTTGCAGGACAATGTGGTAAACTAAAATGCTGTTTAAACTACGAATTAGATACCTATCTAGAGGCATTAAAAGGATTCCCAAAAACCGATGTAAAACTAAGAACAGAAAAAGGAACTGGAGTATGTCAAAAAACAGACATTTTCAAAGGTGTTATGTGGTATGCTTATGAGGGGGAATGGATGAATTGGCATAAGTTAACAACAGAACAAGCCAATGTTATTGTAGCTCTAAACTCAAAAAATAAGAAAGCTTCAAGCTTAGAAGACTATGCTGATGATGAACTTGTAGAAGAAACTAAAGTAGAGTTCGAAAACGTCGTAGGGCAAGATAGCTTAACACGTTTTGATAATCCAAAACGCGGAAACAAACGTAAAACTAATAGAAGCCGTAATAATAAACGTAAAAGAACTCCCAAAAATGCAAAATAAGCAGATCTGGTTTTTAATGCTGTTGTGTTTCGGAATATTAGCTTGTGATTCTAATCAGATATTTGATGAGTATCGCACGGTTTCAAACAGTTGGCATAAAGAGACTGTTATGGAATTTGCCATAACACCTATGGATAGTATTACGCCTTGTAATTTGTTTGTTAATCTTAGAAATGACAGTAATTATAAGTATAGCAATTTGTTTCTTATTGTAGAAATGAACTATCCTAACGAAAAAGTAACTCGAGATACCTTAGAGTATGATATGGCAATGCCAGATGGTACATTTCTTGGAACAGGGTTTACAGATGTCAAAGAAAATAAGTTGTGGTTTAAGGAAGGTATGGTTTTTAATGAACAAGGAACGTATACCATTAAAATCCAACATGCGATGAGGCAAAATGGTGCTACCCATGGAATTGTCGATTTAGAGGGCATAACAGATGTCGGTTTTAGAATTGAGAAAACAGCTAATTAATACCTATTTATGGCTACAAAAAAGAAAACAGAAGCATTAGATTTTACAAAATATATTCGTTGGTTTTGGATCATGTTCATAACTGGGATTTTGGCTGTCATTTTGATATTCCTTTCCGCTTCTTGGGGTTATTTTGGTGATATGCCAGATCATACCATTTTAGAAAACCCTAAAACCAATCTTGCGAGCGAAATCATTTCCTCAGATCATAAAACACTTGGAAAATTCTATTTTGAAGATAACCGTACACCTATAGATTATAGCGAATTGCCACAGCATCTCGTAGATGCATTAATTGCCACAGAGGATGCGCGTTTTCATGATCATGCAGGAATCGATGCTGTAGGAACATTAAGGGCCTTTGCTTTTTTGGGAAGTAGAGGTGGAGCAAGTACGATATCTCAACAATTATCCAGACAATTATTCGTAGGAAAACATTCTGAAAACACTTTTGGCAGAATTGTTCAAAAAATTAAAGAATGGGTTATCGCAATTCGTCTAGAACAGCAATACACCAAAGAAGAAATTATAGCGCAATATTTTAATATTTATGATTTTGGAAACAATGCAGATGGCATTCGTTCTGCGGCTCGAATTTACTTCGGAAAAGAGCCCATGGCATTAAATGTTAAAGAATCCGCTATGCTGGTTGGCATGTTTAAAAATTCATCCTTATACAACCCAAGGCCGCATAAAAATCCAATAGGCGTCAAGAATCGAAGAAATGTGGTTTTGTCACAGATGGAAAAATATGGTTATATTACTGAAACAACTAAAGATTCTCTTCAAAAAACACCCTTAGATTTAAATTATTCGCCAGAGTCTCATCGCGAGGGTATTGCAACTTATTTTAGAGCTTATCTACAAAATTTTATGAAAGATTGGGCCGCTGATGAAGCTAATAGAAAACCCGATGGTGAGAAGTACAATATTTATAGAGATGGCCTTAAAATTTATGTCACTTTAGATTCGAGAATGCAAAAGTATGCCGAAGAAGCAGTAGCACAGCATATGTCAAAGTTACAAGCTGAATTTTTTCATCAAAACACACCCGATCGCAATCCAACCGCACCTTTCTTAGATTTGAATAAAAAACAAATATACAATTTAATGCAACGTGCCATGAAGCGCTCCGAGCGCTGGCGAAAAATGAAATATGATCTTAAAAAATCGGATAAAGAGATTATTGCATCATTTAATGAGCCAACCAAAATGCGCGTTTTTGCTTGGAATAAGAAAGGTCTAGAGTTTGATACCATAATGACACCAATGGATTCCATGCGTTATTATAAGACTTTCTTGCGTCCAGCAATGATGTCCATGGAGCCACAGACAGGTCATGTTAAGGCTTGGGTTGGCGGTATGAATTATAAGCATTTCCAATACGACATGGTAAAGCAAGGAAAACGTCAAATTGGCTCTACTTTTAAACCATTTGTATATGCTACGGCAATTGATCAATTACACATGTCACCATGTGATACATTGCCAGATATTCCATACTGTATAGAAAAAAATAAATATGGAAACCCTGATGAATGGTGTCCAAAAAATTCAACACCAGATTATGGGGGCTCTAGAACTTTAAAAAATGCCTTAGCCAATTCTGTAAATACCATTACAGCACAATTGATTGATAAGGTTGGGCCGCAACCCGTAATTGACCTCGCTAAAAGTTTAGGCGTACAACAAGATATTTTAGCAGTACCATCAATTGCACTTGGAACACCAGATTTGAGTGTATATGAAATGGTAGCTGCTTATTCTTCTTTTGCTAATAAAGGGGTTTATACAAAACCAGTATTAATTACACGTATAGAAGATAAAAACGGAACCATCCTCTACCAAGTTGCACCAGAAACAAAAGATGTTTTGAGTGCAGAAACAGCTTATGTTACGATTAAGTTAATGGAAGGTGTTACAGAAAGCGGTTCTGGAAGACGATTAAGAACCGTAGGGGCAGATACATATAGGGCAGATTATAGAGAAATTATGACAGGTTATCCTTATAAATTTGACAATCCTATTGCTGGAAAAACAGGAACAACACAAAACCAGAGTGATGGTTGGTTTATGGGAATGGTGCCAAACTTGGTAACTGGAGTTTGGGTTGGTGGCGAGGATAGAGCCACCCATTTTAAGTCTATTACTTATGGTCAAGGTGCTGCAATGGCATTACCTATTTGGGGTATTTATATGCGAAGCTGCTATGATGATAAAAACCTTAATATCTCTAAAAAACACTTTGAAGAACCAGAAGATTTATCTATTGAAGTAGATTGTTTAAAGTATCTCAATGAAGGTAAAGAAGACTATATAGATGAAAAGGTCGATGAACCTGAAATTGATTTCTAAAAAAACAAAAGCCATTCTTTTCAGAATGGTTTTTTTATTTCGTAAATTTCTTTCGAAAAAAATATAAGTATATGATAAATAAAAAGGTAGACAATATTCAGCAAGCATTAAAGGGGGTTGAAGACAATATGACCTTAATGCTTGGAGGTTTTGGGTTATGTGGTATTCCAGAAAATGCTATAGCAGAACTTGTAAAAAGAAACGTTAAGGGCCTAAAATGTATTTCTAATAACGCTGGGGTGGACGACTTTGGTTTAGGACTACTTTTACAAGGAAAACAAATTGATAAGATGACCTCTTCATATGTGGGAGAGAATGATGAATTTGAACGTCAGATGTTAAGTGGAGATTTGGAAGTAGAGTTGATACCACAAGGAACATTGGCGGAACGTTGCAGAGCTGCCCAAGCTGGTTTCCCTGCGTTTTATACCCCAGCAGGTTATGGAACCGAAGTGGCAGAGGGTAAGGAGACTAGAGCGTTTAACGGAAAAATGTATGTACTAGAACATGCATTTGATGCAGATTTTGCATTTGTAAAAGCTTGGAAAGGTGATTCAGCAGGAAATTTGGTTTTTAAAGGAACTGCGAGAAACTTTAATCCAAATATGTGCGGTGCAGCAAAAATAACCGTTGCCGAAGTTGAAGAGTTGGTGCCAGTAGGAGCCTTAGACCCCAATGAAATTCATATTCCTGGGATTTTTGTCCAACGCATCTTCCAAGGTGAAAATTATGAAAAGAGAATTGAGCAACGAACAGTAAGAAAAAGAGATTAATTATGTTAGATAAAAATGGAATTGCAAAACGTATAGCAAAAGAAGTACAAGATGGATATTATGTGAATTTAGGCATAGGAATTCCAACCTTAGTTGCCAATTTTGTTAGAGACGATATCGAAGTAGAATTTCAAAGTGAAAATGGTGTGCTTGGAATGGGACCATTTCCTTTTGAAGGCGAAGAGGATGCTGATATAATTAATGCTGGAAAACAAACCATAACAACCTTAGATGGTGCAAGTTTCTTTGACTCTGCAACAAGCTTCTCAATGATTAGGGGAAAGCATGTAGATTTAACCATTCTCGGCGCGATGGAAGTTGCAGAAAATGGGGATATTGCCAATTGGAAAATCCCTGGACGCATGGTTAAAGGAATGGGCGGTGCAATGGATTTAGTGGCAAGTGCTGAAAATATTATTGTGGCAATGATGCATACCAATAAGCGAGGAGAATCTAAATTGCTAAAATCATGTTCACTTCCATTAACTGGCGTGAATTGCGTTAAAAAAATTGTAACAAATCTTGCTGTGCTTGAGGTTACTGGAGATGGTTTTAAATTGTTGGAACGTGCCCCAGACGTAACTGTTGAAGCAATTCAAAAGGCGACCGAAGGAAACTTAATAATAGAAGGTGATATCCCAGAAATGGTCATTTAACCTAGATATCTCAAGAGAGTATTTAATGTAATATGGTATAACAAACCCCTTGCCTATGCAAGGGGTTTATTGTGCTTTTGGATGTATCTGTATCTAAAGAAAACGAAAGATGATATAGTGTTTTATTTTCTTAGGTGGATATTTAATGGTGTTTAGTCTTCTACGTGTGGAATTCGTAAGACTTGACCTGGGTAAATTAAATTAGGGTCTTTTAGCATTGGCTTGTTTGCATCAAAAATTACAGGGTACTTCATTGCATTGCCATAATATTTCTTAGCAATTTTACCAAGAGTATCGCCACTTGCTACAGTATGAAACTGAGCTTCTGGCTCTACATGTTCTACAGTCATTTGGTCGTCAACCGTTGCAATTCCTTCAGAGTTTCCAACAACCAAAACTACTTTTTCTTTAGTAGCTTGGTCATATGCCATTCCTGTTATAGTAGCTTTGTCGTCATCAATATGTACATTTAGGCCTTCTACTTGTAATTGTAAATCATTGATGGTTTCTTCTAATCTAGACGCAGCTAATTCTTCAGCTTTTAATTCTGCTGCTTCAGCTTCTGCAGCTTTTTCTTCTTCAGTTTTACCGCCAAAAATTTTTGCTCCTGCATTTTTAATAAATGAAAATAATCCCATGAGATTGTGTTTTGTTTAGGGTTAATAAATAGCTTTTGTGAAAGTATTTAAAATAAATTTAATACCAATAAGTAGGTTAAGTTTCGAGTTTTGGGAAACGTCGTCTCATAAATTAAGACACCAGTTTTCTCAAAAAGTCACATTATTTTTTAAAATTACATAAAAAAAGAAACTGCTTAAGAAAGATATTCTTAAACAGTTTCTAAAACTAAAATAACCAACCAAAAGTTTTTATACGTTTATCGCGCTCTAGGCGTTCTTGGATTTTCTGTTTTCTTAGAATCTTGTATTCTAAGTTTATCTCCAGAATTTTTACTGCTATCAATCGTAGCATCATCGTTCATGAAATATTGAATGTATCCTCGTCCTGTGAACTGATACAATGTTCCTGATGAAAGATGGTATAGTTCTATCAATTCATCAT
The DNA here is from genome assembly GCA_013215095.1 of Flavobacteriaceae bacterium. Taxonomy (GTDB): domain Bacteria; phylum Bacteroidota; class Bacteroidia; order Flavobacteriales; family Flavobacteriaceae; genus DT-34. Next base: position 21,705 of record JABSPM010000097.1, read on the forward strand.
TAATAACGTTTAATTCGAAAGATTCATTGTCCGAGTAGTTATAATCTAATGTTAAATTTTTGAGATAGTTGTTTCCATTGATGTCATTTACAGCATAAATACCTGTATAATCCCAGTAGATGTTATGAATATTTCCAGTATTTACATCTTGAGAACTTCTAAATGTAGAATTAGTTCCTCCAGCTAAGAACTGTAAGTAGTTTTCGTTATCAAAGGCATTAATGGCGCCCGTGTCACTTGTATAGGTTTTTTCCCAAGCAACGTATTCTTGCAAAAAATAATGAATATTATCATAGAATACAAAGTCATAATCAAAATTATGTCTTTGATAGCCATGTAAAAAATATGAGGTATCATTATACGGATTGTATAATTCTATAGTATTAGCATCTATTTGATACACATCAAAGCTATATAAGCCATCCAAATCATGGTTCACGTCCAAAACCATTTCATAAGCATCAAAAACACCTATGGAAATGCCATAACCATTACCTTCAGACCCAATACCAACCAAATTGTTATTGGCATAAACAATACTATTTCTAAACGAAATTGTAAAGGCTTTTTGCAAAAAAGGCGTTTGTCCATTACCAACAGTTTGATTGATGTCTACATACCATAGTTCATAGGAACGTAATAATTCATTTAAGCTAATAGCATTATTGTCATCATCTAGGTTATCTACATAGCAGGATGACAATAATGTTAATAGTGTAAATATCGAAAGCAATTTTATACGCCTCATAAGTCTCGATTTTTAGGTTGCTATATTCTTATGTTCAAATTACGTGCCAAGAATCAAATTCCTGAGGCTATACCTGTTTTAAACGTTATATTTTATGTACTTTTGAATACTCTAAAATTTAAATTATTTATATGGCATCAAACTATAAATATGCTGTTTTTGGTGGTGGAAGTTGGGCTACTGCAATTGTAAAAATGCTATGCGAAAACTTAAATGAAGTGGGCTGGTACATGCGAAGTGAATCTACAAAATCACATTTGATAGAAGCGCAGCATAACCCAAATTATTTAAGTTCGGTAGAGTTTGACCTTAAGCAACTAAGGCTAAGTAATGACATTAATGAAATGGCTCAATATGCAGATGTTTTAATTTTTGTGATTCCTTCAGCTTTTATACATAAAGAACTAGAAAAATTGAATGTAGATATTACCAATAAGACGGTGGTTTCTGCAGTAAAAGGGATTATTCCAGAGTCAGGATTATTAGTTGGCGAGCATTTTCATGATATCTACAACATTACATTTGAAAATATTGCTGTAATTGCTGGGCCTTGTCATGCCGAAGAGGTTGCTTTAGAACGTTTATCTTACTTAACAATTTCATGTGTGGATGCCCATAAAGCGCAAGATATTGCCAATCAGCTTTCAAGTAATTATATTAGAACTAAAATCAGTGACGATGTCATAGGTACCGAATATGCTGTAATGCTAAAAAACATCTACGCTATTGCTGCCGGAATTGCCCATGGATTGGGTTATGGAGACAATTTTCAAAGTGTTTTGATGAGTAATGCTATTAGAGAAATGAAACGCTTTATAAAAAAAATGCATAAGATGAAACGCAATATTAATAACTCTGCTTATTTGGGCGATTTATTGGTAACGGGTTACTCTGTTTTTTCTAGAAATCGTATGTTTGGAAATATGATAGGTAAGGGTTACACCGTAAAATCTGCACAAATGGAAATGAATATGGTTGCAGAGGGGTATTATGCCACTAAGAGCGCTTATTTACTTAACGAAAAGAATAAAAAGAAAACGCGTCTTCCAATTGTTAATGCTGTATATGGTATTTTATATAACGGTAAAGACCCGAAGAAGGTGTTTAATAAATTGACAGAAAAGTTAGATTAAGATGACGTGTATTAAAGGAACAAAAATTTTTAAAATGAGAAGCTGTCTTTAAAGATTAAGGTCATAGCATTGATTTTTTTAGTCTGAAATTTCAATAAAACGTTTCGTTTCATTTCCAAACTCATCTACAACCGTAATTGTATGTTTGCCGGTACTAGGTTGAATAGCCATGTCATGAATGGCTTTCGTGCTTCCAATAAAAGTGTCATTGAGATACCAAAATACAGTTGTTTCTGGTTTAAAATGTGCTAACTTAAAGACCAATTCTTGGGTGCTACCATCAAAATCTTTGGGTAAAAAAACTGTCTCTGATGCTTTGGGATATATAAATTGCATGCTTTTATTTTCGGTTGTTTCACAGTTATTCCTATATGGAGGTAAAGGCTTGTAAAATGGATTTTTAGACCTGTAATAAAAGCTCATTAATGGTGGTAAGACAAACCAAGACTTGTGCTTTATGTCAGAAATAGATGCACAAGAGCTATTGACTTGGTACTGTTCTGAAGGGTCTAAATGCACTAATTTATGATAAGGGCAAGCTTTGGTTTTTAAGCCACTAATTTGGATAAATTGACGCGATGTGTCGTCACAAATGGAAGAAGCTCTATGACCACTTTTGTTGCAAAGGTCAACCTCTTGCATTTCATCAAAAGGTTTGTTAAACCATGTGCTATATGGTAAGATATTAAAGACATCAAATAAAACTGGTGCAGCAGCTTGCAAACCAACAAGTCCAGGGCGTCCTTCGCCATCCGCATTTCCAACCCAAACGCCAACTACATAATTTTTGGTCACGCCAATAGCCCATGCATCTCTAAATCCAAAGCTAGTACCTGTTTTCCAAGCAATGGGTTTAGAAGCATCAAAATAGTCCCAATTTTGTTCGTTTTCAGGTCGGTTGACCGATTTCATGCTTTCAAAAGTGAGATAAATAGAAGCGGCATCAAAAATGGTCTTTTCTGTTTCTAGTGTCCCAAAATCTACGCTTGTATCTGCTAAAAAAGAAGGCTCTAAGAATTCATTAGAATAATACTGACTCGAGTGTTCGTCAAAGTGATTAAGAGTACCAGCCATAGCTGCATAACTTTTACATAAGTCCCAAAGATTACTTTCTGCACCTCCAAGAATTAAGGATAAACCATAATGATTGGCATTATATTTTAGGTCTTTTAATTTTAATTGTTGAAGGTAATGGTAAAATCTATTGAGCCCAAATTGTTGTAATAGTCGCACCGAGGGTACATTTAAAGAGCGTGCTAAAGCACGTTTTGCAGTAACCGCACCATCATAGCGTTTATTATAATTTTGGGGATTATAATTGCCAAACTTACTTGGCACATCTGGTACTAATGTGTTTGGCAATAATTCACCAGCATCTAGCATAGCAGCATATAAAAAGGGTTTAAAAATGCTCCCTGTACTTCTGGGTTTATTGATAATATCTACCGCATTTTGATGTTTGCTGTCCGTTGGAGTGTTGCCGACATAAGCTACTATTTTTCTTGTATGCACATCCAAAACTAAAACGGCCATATTATAAATTTCATTCTGTTGTAATTGTTTATAATGTGTTTTTACAATCGTATTGGTTTCTTTTTGAACATGAGTTTGTAGAGATGTTATAATGCGTTTGCCATTATTAGTTTGTGCGACATGTTGCAATAGATGTGGAGCAATTTGAGGCAAGGGGTAAGGTTTTTGAGGTAGTTCTTCAAGAATAGATAGCGCATAGGTTAATGAATCAATGTGTTTTTTTTCTAAGAGTTTTTCTAATAATTTATTTCGTTTTTCTAAAAGACGTTTTTGATTTTTGCCAGGATAAATCAAACTTGGCGCGTTGGGTAATACTGCTAATGTTGCACTTTCTGCCCAGGATAGGGCATTGGCATTGCGATTAAAATAACGCCACGCCGCAGCATCCAAACCAACGACATTTCCGCCAAAAGGCGCATTGCTACTATAGTATGATAGGATTTTTTCTTTAGAGTATTTCAATTCTAAACGGGTAGCAAGAATAAGTTCTTTGAGTTTCTCAATATAAGTTCTTGCTTGGCCTTTTCTAGATAATCGGATGGTTTGCTGTGTCAGTGTGCTTCCACCGCGCTTAACTTTACCAGAGGATACATTAGATTTTAGGGCTTTTATAATAGAAATTGGATTAAAGCCAGGATGTCTATAAAAATATTCATCTTCAAAAAGAATTATACATTCCTTGAATTTATTTGGAATACTGTCGTTATGAGGAAATCGCCATTGTCCATCTTTAGCGATATAAGCGCCTAACAATTCACCACTATTACTTTTAATAATAGTTGCTGTTGGATCTATAAATAATTGCTTTGGTAAACAGAAATAATAAGCGATTAGCAGCATGAGAATTACTGCTGATTTTATTTTGTGTTGTTTTATGTAGTTTATTATTTTCATGAGCTTTTCTCTACATTTTGATGCCATAGCTTCTATGTTAAAGGAATGTAGTGGTCTATATGTTGATAGTACGCATTCTTTACAAAAGGCGTGGGTTCTAAATTAATACAATTAGAATTCGAGCTGGTTAAAATCATTACAAATTCAATCGAAAGTTTCAAAAGATTTATTTGTGTCTAAAATAAGTGATGTTAAACGCCAATACTTATAATTTTCTTTGGCTAATGCCTTTTTTATGGTTTTAGAGATGTTGTATGATACTAATGCATTTACGTGTTCTAATAAGCTCACAGTAATTTTTACAGATGTCTTATGGATGTAAAAATTACTATGAGGTATCTCTTATTCCCAATACTTAGGAGCGTTTGGTTTTAAAATGTTTATTTTTAACGCTGAGCATAAACACTAGTACTTTGATGCACGGGTACTTCAAAGATGATAATTTTTTCCGTTTTGTAGCCGTCAATATCGGTCATAACAATTCGTAAATAGTGTTTACTCACTTTGATACTTACGGGATACTCATTAATAGATGTAATAGTTTTGATACTTTCACTCCAAGACACTCCACAGTCTTCTTTAACTACAGATTTTAAGGCTTCTATATCAACTTCTATAAATCGACTAGCGTCCTCTTTTGATATTGGTAATCCTTCAAAATGATGGTTATTGCGTACTGTTTTTAATGGTTTCCAACTAGAGTAATAGTGCTGCCATTGTATCATGTCACAGTGTGATTTATCATCAGAAATCGCAATACTGTTTTCATGTTTTTGAAATACTTTTATACTTCTAAATTCCTGATGGTGCTTTACTTTTACGATTTTACCTTCCAAAGTTTCACCATCTTTCAATTTGTACATAGTAACTGTGTTAAATTCTGGATTAATAGCGTCTTTTATTTGAGATTTTTCGGTTAGACCTTCGATAGTTACAGTAAATTCATCGTATTTTGATTTGAACTGTTTCTGTAATTTTTCTTGGGTAAGAAAACCATTAAATACGTAGCCTTCAAAAGTGTCATAGGCATCTATACTTCTTACTTTTACCCATTCGCCTGATAGTTTTTTACCATTATTGATAACATCTAAATTCAAATTGGTATGCTCTACGACTTCCAAAACGGTACCAAAATCTAATAGGTTTAAACGCATGGCGCTACGATTGGGTTGTGCTCTAATGGCTAAACCATTTTCTGCGTTAACATATTGAATATCTTGGGCTATTGTGCTATTGAGTGCTATAATTACTAATACTATACTTAATACATTTTTCATAATGTTTAGGGTGTTTAATGCCTGTCCGCATTATTTTCGGAGGATAACCAAGACCTTAAGTATGTCCTTTATATATAACGTGTTTACAACGGTATGCTAATAGATGTTATACTGTTTAGAGGATTAAAATGTCATGATTAATGTTCTATTCGATACAGAACAGGCTGTGATTTAAAATTATTTAATTACTTCTATCCATTGACCTTTTGTTCTTACAAAATAATCATTGTCATACATCGCTTCGGTTTGTGTTCCTGGCAGGTAATACTTGCCAAGATAGGAAGCGTTAAGCAGTACGTTGAATGTTCTTGTACTGCCATTCTTCGTGCTTTTCTGCAAATTGAAATAGAAATGAACGCGGTCATCCCTAATATCTGTATAATCAGCTTGATGCGTGGTGGCATTTCCAAATGCAGTAAATCGCGTATTTACTATTTCCCATCCGGAAGGGAATATTTGAGTTAATGCAACATCATTTATCGGTTCATTTTTTAGGTTGGATACTTGTATAGTTGCCATAAAATCTTGGCCTTGTTTTAGTTGTTTTATGTTTAGGGTATTGCCTTGGGTATCTTTGAAACTTACGCTAACATTAAGGCCGCGTTGTTCTGCGAGTTCTTCTCCTAGTGGTAATTTTCCAGAGGTCAATACTTTAATATAAACAAGGTTATTTCTAAGGTTGTTTACAGTTAACGTATTGGAACCATCCTTAATAGAAAGCGCTCTATGTGAAATTGTATTTCTGGTATTGATGTCTTCTGGGGTTCTATTGTTGGATGCAAATTTTAATTGCAATGCTTTACCGCCATTAGCTTTAACCATTTTTGCCATAGCCAACAAACTATAAGCTGTAGATTGGGTGCTCATCCACTGTTTAGACGATAGACGTTTTGCTATTAATTCTGAAATAGCTCTAGTGCGTTCATCTTTTAACAAGACCATAGTCTCTAGAGCCATAGCTCTATTTCTGTCTATATTTCCATAGGTATAATAATCGGTGTTATTAGATTCAAACGCCATGTTTGCAGTTTTTGAAATGGCTTTTGCTGCCTCTGGTTGTCCTGCCAATGCGTAAGCAGCAGCTAAACGCCATTTGGCATCGTTAGATAATTTGCTGTGTTCTTTTAAGCGATTCATAGCGCCTAAATCTGGTTGTTCTGCTAAGGCTAAAGTATATAATCTATAGGCTTGAGCCACATCGCTTCTATTGTTAAATTCTGATCTCCAATCTTTTGCTGCCTGTTTTTGATATTGTATCCAATTGCTTTTGAATGTCAAAGGCAATATAAATCCTTTTTTCTCAGCTTCTATCATAAAATGTCCAGCATATGAGGTTCCCCAGTCATTTATGCTAGATTGGCCACTCCAATAAGACAAGCCTCCGTTTGGTTTTTGAAAATGTGCCAACTTGTTTATGGCTGCTTTAATGTTCGTTTCTGTTTTTTTGGATTTGTCAAAAGTAAGGTCGAATATTTCATCCAGAAATAGTTGTGGAAAAACGCTTGATGTGGTTTGCTCTACGCAACCGTGAGGGTAACGGATTAAGTAGTGTAAGCGACCTGTAAAATCCATTGGAGGTAAGGTAGAGAATTCTATTTCTGCACTATGACTTCCTGGGACGCCAAAGGTTGTAATATCAATAGTTTGAGACGCATTTGGCTGAACTACAAAATCTGTAGCTTGTGTACTAAACGGATTTGGGTTTTCTACGTCAATTACTACCTTGTAAGATGCAGTTTCTCCATTGCCTTTTGCTATAACTTCAACAGTATTAGTACCTTTTCCTTTGCTAACATCCAATTCAAAATAAGCCATTTGCTCATCTGGTTTTGTAAAGGTTAATTGCTGTGTTTGGCTTCCAATTATAGAAATGCCATCGCTTAATTTTAAATTTAGCTTTACATTTTTCACCTTGTTTTCCATGGCAAATACAGTTACAGGAAGGGTCACTTTTTCTCCTGGACTGAGTTTACGTGGTAGAGTTGCTAAAACCATTAAAGGTTGTTTTACAGGCGTGGTTTTAGCTATACTTCCGTAAGCGGCATTTGCATTGTTTCCTGCAACGACCATGGTACGAACCGAACCAATGTATTTTGGAATTTTAATGTCGTGTGCTTTGGTTTCTCCAGCTTTTAATTGGAAAGGGCCTAAGAACTTTACTATGGGTTTAAAACGGTTTGCTTTTTTCTTTTTTCCAGCAGTCGCATTACCATCTCCACCAATTTCAAAGACTTGCTCAACACTTCCAGTATAAGCGCCTATAACATCATCAAAAATATCCCAAGTTTTTACTCCAAGGGCTTCACGAGCATAAAATGAGTTCCAGCCATTTGGTGTCTTAAAACGTGTTAAGTCTAACAGACCTTCATCCACTAAAGCCAAGGTATAGGTCATAGCTTTATTGTCCTTTTCGCTTACTTTTACAGTGATGTTTTGTTCAGGACGTAAAACGTTTGGCATTGAGATTTGTGGTTGCAATATGGTGTTTTTATCTTCAACCATTATAGGAATTACACCGTATAATCGAATAGGTAAGTCGTTTTCCGAAATAGCATGAGGTTGTAATAAAGAGATGTTAATAAAGACATTCGGGGTCATTTCTTCAGTAATAGCAATGTTTGCTGTGGTTTGTCCTTTCTTTGTTTTTATCCATTTTGTAGATAAGACTTCAGTACCATTTTCAATACTAATCAATGCGCGACCTTCTGTTCCGGAAGGGAAAGTAATCTTAGCGTCGTCGCCAACGTTATAGGTTGTTTTGTCAGAAGCAAAAACCAACATTTTAGCAGCATCCTTATCACTTTCTGTATTGCGTTTCCACCAATTTCTATAGAAGTAAGCTGTACGTCCTGTTGCGTGACCACTTTTTGGGTCATAGACACGAATTAGATAACGACCACTGGCATGCTCAGGAACATTTACTTTAAAACTTGCTTCACCTTTATTATTTGTATTCACTTTTGTACTCATAAAAGGGGTACGATAGCTAGATGATTGGTAGGATGCCAAATCATCATAAGACGAGCTCCACCACCAACGCCATTGTATTCTATAGACCTTAACTTCTATATGCTCTCTTTTTATGGGTTTTCCATTTGCATCTACTACAACAATGTCAAAGGTTTTGTCTTGATCTGTATAAAAGGAGCCGTAGGCGCGCTCTTTTGGCGAGCGCAATCCAACAAAGGACTTATAAGGTGCATATGTTTTATTGAAAACATCGATAGAAAAATTACCTCCATTTTCAAAAGCTCTAGTTAAAAAGGATACATTTAACAGTCCAGGAGCATTAGTTCCAATATTTAATTTTTTGTTCACTTTTGCTGAACCTTCTGCGTTTACGTTTCCTTCAAAAATAGTCAATTCTTCAGTGTTAAAATTTCTTGTAGGGTCATTGAAAATGTACTTAGGATAGGTCTTAAATCCTGTAGGTGCTTTGGTAAATTTTGCTTTGATTTCAGCTTTTACATGTTTCGCAGGTGCGCCATGTAACCAATTTACTTGTAGTGTGCTTTGCAATGGTTTAACGTTTGATAGTACTGGGTCTTCAAAATCGATTTTTAACTTTAGACGATTAGGTTTAATCGCTTCAACCTTTAAGGTTTTATAAAATGTTGCACCGCCTACAGAGACTTTTGCTTTCCAGTTTCCTGTTTTATCTTCAGGGGAGGTTGGTACTGAAAATCTATAGAAATTATGCACACCATTACTTGTGATATCTCTATAGGCTAACTTTCCATTGGCATCTGTTACTTCCATTTTTACAGGATGACCTTGTGGTAGTTTATTGGCATTATCATTCAGCATAAACGTTAAATGTAATGAATCTCCAGGTCGCCAAACACCACGCTCTCCATAGAGGTAGCCTTTTAGTCCTCTTTGCAGTGTTTTGCCAGAGACATCAAATTTACTTAGTGATAGTGAGTTTCCATCATTTAGCTTAATGTAAGTGACTTGATTTCCTTTTGTGACAGCTGCAAAATAAGCGGTCTTATCTGCATCAATTATTGCTAATCCATCGTTGTTGGTTGAAGATGTTGTAATTGACTGTTGCTGGTAATTAAAGAGCTCTATAGTTGCATTGGTTACGGGATTTGTTGTGATAATATCTGTCAAAGCAAAGTAGTAAGATTTGTTGTTGCCACGCTTTGCAATTACACCGATGTTAGAAGCGATGAGGTTGCTTGATACGATACGGTCTTCGTTGTAATAAGCATCGTGACAAGGATTGTCGCGTTCTCTCCAGTTATAGGTGTATTGTCTGTATCTATAGGTTACATTATCCCAATAATCTTCTTCTCTTAGGTCTTCATCTTCTGTGGTACTTGCTATATAGGTATTATGATTATAGTTATCATAGTAATAGTCGTCTTCATAGTAGTATTCATTAGCGTCATCATTATAGCTTTCTTCGCTGTCATTGCTTTTGCAGTTGTAAATAGAATAGTCTTTTTTGAAACTTAATTCTACACGATATATCGCGCCAGGGTCTGCCTTAAAATATTGGGATAAATCGATGCTGTAGACTTTCCATTTTCCAGTGTTTTGGGAAGCATCTTGAATTAAAGTAATCGTCTTTTTAGCAATGCGACGGCCTACGCGTCTAATGCTTTGTTCTCTATTACTTCCGAGTTCGTTATCTTGAAGAAATTGCAGTACATTGTTTTCAAATATCTTGATGATACGTATATCAACAGCTTTGAGGTTAACTGCTTCAAAATTAAAGTTTAAATCTTGAGAGTTAGGAAGAATTCCAGCACTGGTGATGTGTCTAACATTGGGAGGTAATTCTTCAAAAGAAATACGTTCTTCAAATGCAGTGCGCAGTTTAAAATTGTCCATATTTTTGATGCCCTGATAGATGTTTATTTCGACATTACCAACCACACGATTTTGAGGATAGACCTTTAAAACATTACCATCAACAATAAACTTTGGATTCACTACATTTTTGATGTACACCAAACCATTGAAGTTCTGTTGTTTTTTTAAAGGGTCTGAGAAGTTTATAGATAAATACTGTTCAGGCGATTGATGGACATTAATATCTACAATTTTGAAATTATTAATTCCAGGAATTAATACCTCATTTTTTCCTTTGTTATTCGCATTAATAGTATTGCCATTCCAAGAAACTTGGATTTTTGAATCTTCTATTTTTCTATTAATACTATCAATTCTAAATTCGAAATGTTTTGCCACATCAACATCTTTTTTCCAGGTGATATTTAATATTTTATCATCTTGAGATGCTTTTAGTAGTTGTTTAACATCTTCAAATTTAGTAGCATCTGCCAATTTGATAAGACCTTCTAGATATTGCCATTCTTTACTGTAGGATTGTAAATTATTGGTAGCGACAGTGAAGTTCGGTTTAATGGTTTTAAACTTAAACGTATAGCTGCTAAATTCATTTGGAATACTTGGGTGTAATTTGTTAAGTTTCAGACTTACGATATACTCTGTGTCTGGTTGAAGCGGTTCCAAAGGAACAAATGAAAATCCGCGTGTGTGTTTTGGGATAAGTTTGCCATCTACTTTTGGAGAGATAGAAAAGAAATTATCGTGAATGTCTGCATTAGCAGTCCAACGTTCAACAGGTTGCACTAATCCCACATCTACCGTTGTTAAAATTGACACACGTCCAGAGGTGCTATAACTTACAAAATCTTTAAATTTAAAAAGATTGTCAGTTTCTGTTATCTTTTTTTTGCAGCCAATACAAAGGCTAATAAAGAAAACGAAAAAGATTAAATTTTTAATAGGCATAGGTTGATGTTGTTTTAATGAATTATAGCAATGAACACCTGTAGGTTCTTTCTTGTTAATAGATACGTCGTGGAATTATAGCTTAGATGTTACTTAGTTGTTAAACTCATCTTAAATAGTTAAAAATCTCTCTTCGATTAAGTGTTACACATTGAATATACTTAAATGGTACTCTCTTATTTTTCATAAATTTCCACAACCAAATTCCCTTTGTCATTCATACTAGCACGATACATGCCTTTGGTGTTAAATTCAAAGACCATATTGCCGTTTTTGTCTACAGCAACAATGCCGCCAGTACCACCAAGTTTTCCCATTTTATCATGAATGACTACTCTCGCAGCCTCTTCTAAACTCACACCTTTATATGCCATCATTGCAGAAATATCATGTGCCACTTGGGCTCTAATAAAATATTCGCCCCAACCTGTACTGGATACGGCACAAGTAGCATTATTGGCATAAGTTCCAGAACCAATAATTGGAGAATCGCCAATGCGTCCCCAACGTTTATTGGTCATACCACCAGTTGAGGTTCCTGCAGCTAAGTTGCCATCTTTATCTAGAGCAGCACAGCCAACAGTTCCAAATTTAGAGTCTTTGATGTCTGCATCATAGAACGCAGTCTTCTTTTCATCATGGTTCAATGCTGTTTTTTTAGAACTCTTAATTTTTTGTAGTGATTCAAAACGTCTATTTGTATAAAAATATTTGGGGTCTACAATGTCTAAACCATGTTCGGCTGCAAAGGTTTCAGCACCTTTCCCAGAGAGCATTACATGAGGTGATTGTTCCATGATAGCACGTGCTAAATTAATGGGGTTTTTAACGGTTTGTGTGCCCGCAGAAGCACCAGCGTTTAATGTTTTACCATTCATAATAGAAGCATCCATTTCGTTAGTTTCTTCATGAGTAAACACCGCACCTTTCCCAGCGTTGAATAATGGTGAATTTTCCATCACATTAATCGTTTTGGTCACAGCGTCTAAGCTTGTGCCTCCATTTTTCAATATCTGATAACCTGTTCTGATAGCTTCTTCAAGTTTTGCTCTATATTCGGCTTCTTTTGCAGGTGTCATATTTTGCCTTAAAATTGTACCTGCGCCACCATGAATGACGATGGAAAATTCTGGTTTTTCTAGAACTGCTGTTGATGCTTTATTAGTCGATTTGCTGCGCTCACTACAGCAAAAATATAATAATGAAATCGCGATAAATAGGACAGTTTTTTTCATGATAAATGCAATGTGTGTTTTATGTGTTTTAAAGATAGGGTTTTTAAGAATTATTATTGAATAAGAAATTATTATCTTCGCGAACAAATTAATTGTAAAACAAAAAACAACTATATATGGAAGCAGTTGCAACTGATTTCGGAATTCAAGAAGCGCTTAAACAATTAGGGCTTAAAGATGTAAATGATGGAAGCTCTACAGGTTCTGAGTGGTTTTCTAATGGTGAACTAATTGAATCATACTCCCCAGTAGATGGAAAGTTAATAGGTGCAGTGAAAGGGTCTACAAGAGAAGATTATGACCGTGTGATGGAAACAGCTACTGCAGCGTTTAAAACTTGGAGAGATGTTCCTGCACCACAACGTGGAGAAATTGTACGTCAATTTGGAAACAAATTAAGAGATTTAAAAGAGCCATTAGGTAAGCTGGTGTCTTATGAGATGGGGAAATCTCTTCAAGAAGGTTATGGTGAGGTTCAAGAAATGATTGATATCTGTGACTTTGCTGTTGGTTTATCTAGACAGTTAAACGGACAAACGATTCCTTCTGAACGTCCTGGTCACGTAATGAGAGAGCAATGGCACCCAATTGGTGTAGTAGGAATTATTTCTGCATTCAATTTCCCAGTTGCTGTATGGTCTTGGAACACAGCTTTGGCATGGATTTGTGGTGATGTTTGCGTATGGAAAGCATCTGAAAAAGCACCCTTATGTTCTGTCGCTTGTCAAAATATAATCGCTGAGATTTTAAAAGAAAACAACTTGCCAGAGGGTATTTCTTGTATCGTTAATGGTGACTATAAAGTTGGAGAATATATGACTACTGATGCGCGCATTCCTTTAGTGTCTGCAACAGGATCTACAAGAATGGGACGTATTGTTGGTAAAACAGTAGCAGAGCGTTTTGGTAAGTCATTATTAGAATTAGGTGGAAACAATGCTATCATCATTACACCTTCTGCAGATCTTAAAGTTGTTGTTCCTGGTGCTGTATTTGGTGCTGTTGGAACTTGTGGACAACGTTGTACATCTACACGTCGTCTTATCATTCACGATTCAGTTTATGATAAAGTCAGAGATGCAATTGTTGGTGCTTATGGGCAGTTAACTATTGGAAATCCTTTAGATGAAAAGAATCATATTGGACCATTAATTGACAAAGATGCTGTAGATACGTATTTAGCTGCGATTGAAAAAGCAAAAGCTGAAGGTGGTAATGTATTGGTTGAAGGTGGTGTATTGCAAGGTGAAGGTTATGAGTCTGGATGTTATGTGAAGCCAGCCATTATAGAAGCTGAGAACCATTACGAAATTGTACAACATGAAACATTTGCGCCAGTATTATACCTAATTAAGTATTCTGGTGAAGTAGAAAATGCAATCGATATCCAAAATGGAGTAGCACAAGGATTATCTTCTGCAATCATGACGGAAAGCATGAAAGAAGCTCAAAAATTCTTATCATATGCTGGTTCGGATTGCGGTATTGCTAATGTAAACATAGGAACTTCTGGTGCTGAAATTGGAGGTGCATTTGGTGGTGAAAAAGAAACTGGTGGTGGACGTGAGTCTGGATCTGATGCTTGGAAAGTATATATGAGAAGACAAACGAATACAATCAATTATTCTGATGAGTTGCCTTTGGCTCAAGGGATTAAATTTGACCTATAATAGGTGTTTTCAAAATAAAGATAGTGCCATTTTCCATATGGAAGACTATAAAATAAATATATGATTTTTCTTAAATAAAAAGAAAAGTATTTTTTATTCAAGTCATTTTAAATATAAAATGGTAAAAAATGAGCCGCATTCAAGTAATGCGGCTTTTTTTTTGTCTAAAATTCACATGTGTTTTGGAGTACTATTTAAGCGTTAGAGTTAAGTTCTAATGTTTTTAAATGAATTATACCATCTCTACTCCTAAATTACTCAATTAAAATGCGCTTTTTTGCGTTATCTTTCAAAATAAAAAAAACTCTTAACTAAGGCTATGAGTGATTTTTCTTTTTACGTAATAAAAAATATCATTTTCCTTATGTGTAATTTAACAGAAGAACTGGTATTATAAGGTTCAAATGTTAACTGTATTTTACTTTTCTAAGAATGCGCATAGCTTCTTTAAATTGCTTATATACTTCTGTTTTATAAGCTTTTATAAAAGGTTTCGCTTCTGTGAGTTTGTTCATAGCATCATGAAAACAATTAAAATAGCAAATCAAATACGTCATAGGTAGATTTTTAAGAGTTATATGTTCTTGTGTATTGAGGGTGCTGTCGTTTTTTAGTTTTTCTACAATGGCATTATTAGCATTATAGATGTGATGCAGTACTTTTTTGTCATATTGTGGCGGTTGAAATAAGAGTTTTGATGTTATCGTATAATTGGCATTATTGGTAAAATGGATTTGTGTTGCTTCAAGTGGTATATAGGTTTTGGAGCCTTGTAATCCTAAGTTGACGTATTCGATTATTTTAAAAGAATCCGAAGTGTATTCAATAGAAACTTCATCGAGATTGGAGAAAAACAAGCGCACTTGTTCGTTGACCAGCTCAATATCCACTCTAGAGTAAAATATATCATCTTTTGTCGCTTTCTTTTTTCCGGACCAGCAAAGCACAAAATATTCTTTAAACACCTTGTATTGTGGGGTGTAATCTTTACGTTTTCGCATAAAGTCAAAAACGCTATCTAAGGTATGTTTAATGTTGTTTTTTGCATGGTTTTCAATAGATTTTACCAAATTTGCGTTTACATCTTTGATCGTAATATTAACGCCTTTTGGCATGCTAATACTACCCTCTCTTACGAAAACCGTTCCGCTATAATATTTCCAAATATTTTTTCTAAGCGATGTAATGCTGTTGTTGCCTTTGGGTCTAATGGTTACCAAGCCAATGACCTTGTCGTCGGGTAAATGAGGGAAAGGGATATTCTCATATTGTACTAAGGGAGGATTGGTTAAATACGCGTTGATAAGGTTTTGGATTTTGCTGTCATCAAAGAAATCTACACCAATAATTGTGTTTGTTTCATCTTGTACACCGATAACGATAAATGAGTTGTTTTGTGGATTACTATTACTTAAGGCGCAAACGTGCTTTAAGAACTTCGCTTTACCTTCCTTCTCGCTAATATTTATTTTTCGCTTTTTATCATAAAAGCTATTCTCATCATTATGAGCCAGCAAGTTTTTGATAAGTAAGCGTTTGTTAATCATAGTAGCTCCAACTCTCTAGTGATATTTTTTCGGGCTTGTGTTTCAAGTTTTTGTTTAAAATGCGATGTAAAATACAAAGAATCTCTATCTAAAAAGTGTTTTAGCACTTGTTTTCGACCTTTATTATAGATAAATTTTGGGTAGCGTTTATATTCTTTTCTAATATCAGAACAATAGTTTTGATAGCTGTCCCAATCTGTTCCTAATATTGCTAAATCAATATCCAATAAAAAGGCATTGTCTGAGCGTTTTTTGCGAGCAAGTATGGTGTGTTTCTTTGTAGATAAAATTAGGGTTTGGATGTATTCAATTTGGCTGGCTTTAAGATTTAATTTTTGCAAACTATTTCTAGCTAAAGCAGCACTTTGTTCTTCGTTATTCTGTTTTGAGGCTTTGTAAATAATGTCGTGATACCATATGGAATATTGAAATGCTGTCTTGTGAAGAATGCATGTTTCAACTTCGTCATAAGCTTGGAACATATGATAGAGATGTTTTAAGTTATGGTAATGTCTGGATGTTTCCGAATACTGAGTTTCAATTACATTCCATAATTGAGAAGTTAATTCAGAATCTTTGTTGTTACAAAGTTGTGACCATCTATGTTTTAACTCGGTTATCATACGTCTTTTTTAACAGTAACACTATTAGCTTGAGCTGTAGGAAATACCAGCAAATCTGCAATGTTTACATGCGCTGGACGTGAAATAGCAAACTGTATAATTTCAGCAATATCTTCTGGTTGGAGGGCTTTGTAGCCTTTATACACATTATCTGCTACAGCATCTCCTTTAAAACGAACTTTAGAAAACTCAGTTTCTACCAAGCCTGGATTTATAGCTGTAACTTTAATGCCGTAAGGGTTTAAGTCAATTCGCATTCCATCCGTAATAGCTAAAACGGCATGTTTACTGGCGCAGTAAACATTTCCTTTTGGGTAAACCTCCTTGCCAGCTGAAGAGCCAATATTGATGATGTGTCCAGAACCACGTTTTGTCATTTGTGGAATAATTGCTTTGCTCACATAGAGCAGGCCTTTGACATTGATATCTAGCATCGCATCCCAATCATCTATGTTGCCATCTTGAATAGGGTCAAGTCCATGTGCATTTCCTGCATTGTTAATTAGAATGTCTATAGTCTTGAACGCCTCAGGAAGGTTGTTTTGAATAGTCTTAAATACTGCAGTTTTATCTCTAACATCAAAGTTTAAAATATGTACATTGGTATGGCGTTCAAGGGCTTTTTGTATAGTTTCTAAGCGCTCTTGACGTCTGCCGCAAAGAATTAAATTAATGCCGTGTTTGGCAAATTCATGTGCTGTAGCTCGTCCTATACCGCTTGTTGCTCCAGTGATTAATGCTGTTTGTTTCATGTGTCTTAAAGAGGTGTTGTTAGGTTTTTAATGTATGGTTTTATAGTTGTTTGAGTTGTGTTAATTTTTGTGTTTCAAGGGGGTAAAGTAGCGCAAGCCATATTGAAGTTGCTAAACTATTGAATATTATTAAATTTAGGTATTGGTCTTATAAGGTTTGGTATGAATGTAATTATAACATACATTACTGCATAAATCAAGGATAATAGTATAAAACGAATATTAAATTGTTGTATGTGTCATAGGTTGTCATTGTATTACGATGTAAATATAATACTTATGCTGTTTTTTAGGGTGCTTTAGCACGTTGAGTGTTTGTGCGTCGCTTAGGAGCACGATGCGCAAAAACAAGGCTCTTAATAGGATGTTGCATAGCCATATAGATTGAAGCCTTGGACTTAGTTTTTGTGCGTTTTTAGGTTAAAAATTAAACATTATAGTCTTTCTTTAAATTTAGAAAAATTCTACATATATCTTGAGCTTATACTCTTAATAATCTAAAATAGTAAAGAAAATTCTAAAGAGCTGTCAATGTGCTATAATTTTTAACCAATTATTAACAGTAGCGCATTAATTATTTTGACAATTTGCATTGCGAAAAAAATGCAAGTTATATTCACATAGAAAATAATTAACAGATGATTGAAGAGAGTAGTACAGTTGATATTAAGTCCATTAATGATAAAATAGAAAAGGAGAGTGCTTTTGTAGATTTATTAACCTTAGAAATGAATAAGGTAATTGTGGGGCAAAAACACATGGTGGAGCGTTTGCTTATAGGATTATTAGGTCAAGGACACATTTTATTAGAAGGTGTTCCTGGATTGGCAAAAACCTTAGCTATTAATACCTTATCACAAGCAGTGGCGGGTAGTTTTAGTAGAGTTCAGTTTACGCCAGATCTTTTGCCAGCAGATGTTGTTGGAACCCTTATCTATAATATGAAGGAAAATGATTTCTCAATTAAAAAAGGTCCAATTTTCGCCAACTTTGTGCTTGCAGATGAGATTAACAGAGCCCCAGCAAAAGTACAGTCGGCATTGTTAGAAGCCATGCAGGAGAAGCAAGTGACTATTGGAGATGAAACCTTTATTTTAGATAAGCCGTTTTTGGTAATGGCAACTCAAAACCCTGTAGAACAAGAAGGAACATACCCTTTGCCAGAAGCTCAGGTTGACCGTTTTATGTTAAAAACAGTTATTGATTATCCAAAATTAGACGAGGAGCAATTAATTATCAGAGCTAATCTAAGAGGAGCTTTTGAGAAAGTCAACCAAGTGGTTACCGTAGATCAAATATTGAGCGCCCAAAAAGCCGTTCGTGAAGTTTATATGGACGAAAAGATAGAAAAATACATTTTAGATATCATTTTCGCAACACGCTATCCAGAAAAATATGGATTGGGAGACCTAAAACCATTGATTTCTTTTGGAGCATCTCCTCGTGGAAGTATCAATTTGGCAACAGCCGCCAAATGTTATGCTTTTATTAAGCATAGAGGTTATGTGATTCCAGAAGATGTTAGAGCAATTGTTCATGATGTTTTGCGTCATAGAATTGGTATTACCTATGAAGCTGAAGCAGAAAATATAACCTCCGAAGAAATTATCAATAAAATTGTTAATGTTATTGAAGTACCATAGTTGTGTTATTTTTGTTTAGGAGACAGAATTTTAAGAACTAAACAAGAATCTCATAATATATTTGTCAAGAATTTTACCAGATAAATTTCGTTATAGTTGCGAAATGACAAAACAAAACAATGGATACTAAAGAATTACTAAAGAAAGTACGTAAAATTGAGATTAAGACTCGCCGTTTGTCTGATCATATCTTTGGAGGCGAATACCATTCGACCTTTAAAGGGCGAGGCATGACCTTTTCTGAAGTACGCCAATATCAGTTTGGAGATGATGTAAGAAATATAGATTGGAATGTAACCGCGCGTTATAACGAACCTTATATAAAAGTATTTGAGGAAGAACGCGAGTTGACAATGATGTTAATGGCTGATGTTTCTGGGTCTAAGCTTTTTGGAACAGCCGATCAGTTTAAAAACGAAATTGTTACCGAAATTGCTGCAACACTTGCATTTTCTGCAACCCAAAATAATGACAAGATTGGCTTGATTTTATTCTCTGACGAGGTGGAGCTATATATTCCACCAAAAAAGGGACGCTCTCATGTACTTCGTATTATTAGAGAATTGATAGAGTTTGAACCTAAAAGCAAATTGACAAATATTGCTGAAGCTTTAAAATTTCTATCCAATGTAATGAAAAAGAAAGCCATTGTTTTTGTGCTTTCAGATTTTATTGCAGAGGATTACCAGCATACTTTAAAAATTGCTTCTGGACGCCATGATGTAACTGGAATTCGTGTGTATGATAAGCATGAAGCCCAAATTCCAAATTTAGGCATGGTGCAAATGCTTGATGAAGAAACTGGAGAATCAGTCCTTGTAAATACCTCATCTAAACAAGTGCGTCATAATTATGCGAAGTATTATCAAGAAAAAGTGGATTACTATAAAGAAAGTTTTACCAAATCTGGAGCAGGAGTTATGGATTGTCGTGTAGACGAAAGTTATGTAAAGAAATTATTAGGCTATTTTAAAAGAAGAGGATAAAGTAAGTTTAACAATGACATTGTACGAATTAAATATAAAGCTAATACATAAGATGCGTGCGTTTAAACCATGCGCCTTAGAGGTTATGTGTCTTATTGCCTTTTGCTTTGTGCCAAATACGGCTATAGCACAAGTTACAACATCTATAGATTCTACAGCCATAAAGATTGGTGAGAAAATCACCTATGAAATAGTCGTTGCCGCAGATACTACCGACTTGGTGTTGTTTCCAGAGGGTCAAACTTTTCAGCCGCTTGAGGTTATAGAATCTTATAAAGTTGATACGACCAAAAAAGATGCAAAGTATCACTTGATAAAAAAATACGGGTTAACCCAATTTGATTCTGGGAGATATGTCATTCCAAAACAACGCGTGCAAATTGGTGACCAAGCTTTTTTTACAGATTCTCTTCTGGTAGAAGTTAAAAATGTTGTTGTAGACACAACCAAGCAAAAGCTTTATGATATAAAGCCTATTATTAGTGTCAAAAAAAGCCCAAGTCAATTATGGTTATATATTCTTATTGGAATCGCTATTGCAGTACTTATAGCATTTTTATTGTATTGGTTAATATGGCGCGAAAAACCATTAACCGAAGAAGAAAAAATAGCGCAATTGCCGCCTTATGATCGTGCAAAATTAGCCTTAAAAACATTAGATGAAGCTGAGTATTTAAAACAAGAAAACATCAAAGGATATTATTCGGATTTGACCTTGATTATTAGAAAATATCTTGATGAAAAGGTATATGACCGCTCCTTAGAAAGTACAACTAGCGAATTAATTAAGCATTTAGAATTACTAAAACAAGGCAATCAAATAGACTTGTCTAAAGAGACCATTAAAAATATTGAGTCCATTCTTAAGCGTGCAGATTTGGTAAAGTTCGCAAAATCGAAACCCGATTATCAATTGGCTAAGTTAGATAGAACTACAATTGATGTAGAGATTGATGAGGTTAAAGCATCCTTACCAGAACCTACCGAAGAAGAACTTTTAGCTGATGAGCAGTACCAAGAGGAACTCCAGCGTAAAAATAAGAGAAAGAAAGTTTTAATAACTATAGGAGTTGCTGTTTTTTTGCTCTTAGTAACGCTTTTTGGATTTGGTTTAAAATATGGATTCACTTACGTAAAAGATACTATTTTAGGACATGAAAGTAAGACGCTTTTAGAAACCAAAGAATGGATAACAAGTGAATACGGAGCACCAGGAATAACCATTACGACCCCTAAAGTGTTGAAGCGTATTGAAGTTCCTGTGCCCGATGAATTTAAGGATAAAGTTAAGGTAACAACTTTTGCTTATGGAGGTATCAATAGTACTATCGATATTTTGGTAATGCAAAGTAAGTTTAACGTCCCAACCCCAAACGGATCAGGTTATGATGCCAAAGGAGGCGAGGAACAGTTCAAGATAAATTTAGCGGAAGTCGCAGAACAACAGCTCTTAGAAATGGAGAAAAAAGGGGCGCAAAATATTATTTCTCAAAATGAAAAATTCGTCACACCAAATGGTCAAGAAGGTTTGAAAACCTTTGGTACAGCAGAATTTAAAATACCAGTTACGGATAAAATTGAAAACGGAAATTATATTATTTTAGGATTCACTTCTGGAAATATTTTGCAAAATGTCATTTTGATATGGAAAACAAATGACACCTATGCAGAGGCTATTGTAGAGCGTATGATGAATTCAATAGAATTATTAAAACTTGAAGAAGACGACCAGTAATGTTAGAAGGAATAGAGTTTGCAAATAAAGAATTATTTTGGTTATTTTTAGTATTGCCTATAGCCGTTTTGTGGTATATTTTAAGCTATAAAAAACAGACTGCCGAGTTAAGCATATCTACTATAAAAGGGTTTAAATTAGGGTATTCTTGGATGCCAAAATTAAGACATATATTGTTTGTGTTGCGTTTAGTGGCTTTGGCTCTACTTATTACCGCAATAGCAAGACCACAAACAGTAGATGTAAGCACGAAAACAAAAATCACAAAAGGTATAGATATAGCAATGGCTATTGATGTTTCGGCAAGTATGTTGGCAAAAGATTTAAAACCAAACCGTTTAGAAGCTTTAAAAGGTGTAGCTGCAGAGTTTATCAAAGGACGACCAAATGACCGAATTGGATTGGTAGAATATGCAGGTGAGAGTTATACGAAGACACCAATAACAAGTGATAAAAGTATTGTATTGCGCGCTTTAAAAGAAATTCGCTATAACACAATTATTGAAGGCGGAACTGCTATAGGAATGGGACTGGCCACAGCAGTTAATAGAATTAAAGACAGTAAAGCCAAGAGTAAAGTAATTATACTATTGACAGACGGTGTAAACAACTCCGGATTCATAGATCCAAATACTGCAAGTGAATTGGCTTTAGAATATGGTATTAAAGTTTATACCATAGGTTTAGGTACAAACGGAATGGCCTTATCTCCAATAGGAATTGGAAGAGATGGCAAATTTCAGTATGGACGCATGCCCGTAGAAATCGACGAAGATCTGTTAAAGAATATTGCCGAAATCACAGGAGGACAATATTTTAGAGCTACCAATAACAAAAAGTTAAAGGAAATATATACAGAAATCAATAAACTCGAAAAGACAGAAATAGAAGAACTTAAATTCTATAATTATGAAGAAAAGTACAGGCCATTAATTTTGTTAGCTGGATTGCTACTGTTACTTGAGTTAACGTTGCGTTTTACTGTATTTAGAAGTTTTATTTAACATATAAAAAAAACAAAAAAGAATATTAAATGTAGTTTGCAAATAAAGCAAGCACGAAAAATAAACTAATAATAAGTGTATCAATTAGAAGAAAAAATATGGTTTTGGTTCTTGCTCGTAATTCCGGCAATTGGATTACTGTTTTTGATACTTCAATTATGGAGGCATCAAGCACAAAAGAAATTTGCAAGCAACACACTTTTAAATAAGTTAAGCCCTAGTCGTTCCGTTTTTAAATCAATATTAAAATTAATTATACTAAGTTTAGCATTTGCTTGCCTAACCATTGCTTTGGTTAATCCAAAAATAGGTACCAAGCTTGAAACTTTAAAAAGTGAAGGCGTAGATGTTGTGTTTGCCGTAGATGTTTCTAAGAGTATGCTAGCAGAAGATATAGCACCCAACCGTTTAGAAAAATCTAAGCAATTGGTTACGCAAATTATTAATAATCTCGCAAGTGATCGCATAGGGATTATCGCTTACGCAGAAAAAGCATTTCCGCAGTTGCCAATTACTACTGATTACAGTTCGGCAAAAATGTTCTTGCAAAGTATGAATACCGACATGTTATCCTCTCAAGGTACTGCAATTGATGAGGCCATTCAATTGGCAAGAACCTATTATGATGACGAAGAGCAAACCAATAAAGTCCTTATTATTCTTTCAGATGGCGAAGATCATAATGATATAGCTGTAGATATTGCAGAAGCCGCCGCAGAAGAAGGGATTAAGATTTTTACCATTGGGGTCGGAGACGCTAAAGGAGGACCAATACCAATAAAGCGAAATAATATCGTTCTAAACTACAAGAAAGACAGCAAAGGAGAGACAGTTATTACGAGGTTGAATGAAGCAACTTTAATGAAAATAGCAGATGGAGCTAATGGCAAATATATCAACGGAAAGTACACCAAAGACGTGGTTGAAGCGATTAAAGAGATTCTGAGTAAAATGGATAAGACCGAATTTGAGGCGAAACAATTTGCAGAGTATAAGAATCAATTTCAATGGTTTTTGGGATTTGGAATTTTCTTTTTGTTGATCGATGTATTCTTGTTGGAACGCAAAACGGCATGGTTAAGACGTCTTAATTTATTTAATGAAAACCTTTAAAAGAAAGTTTTAAGATAATTTTAATTTAAAACGAAATAAGAATTTATAATTTAGAGTCAAGTAATGAGACAGATACTACTTATAGCATTTACATTTCTTAGTGCATTGAGCTTTTCTCAAAAAGAGCTTGAGGATAAAGCATTAGAGCGATCTAATGCTTATATTTACGATGCTAATGAAAAGGTGAATAACGACTTTGTAAGTGCAGAAATGGCATATCGTAAAGCTGTGTCTGCTAAGCCTACCAATGCTCCTGGTAGTTACAATCTGGGTAATGCCTATTACAAATCTGGTTTATATGACGAAGCCTTAATTAGGCACTTAGAAGCTGTGAAAACAGCAGGAAATAAGACAGATAGACATAAAGCTTTTCATAATATTGGTAATATTTTAATGCAGCAAGAGCAATGCAAAAAGGCCGTTGAAGCGTTTAAAAATGCCTTACGAAACAACCCAAGTGATGACGAAACACGCTATAATTTGGCATTAGCCAAAGAATGTGCCAATAAAGATGGCGAGGGTGATGATGGAGAAAATGATCAAAAAGAGGATGATAAGGAAGACCAAAAGAAAGATGAAAAGGATCAGGATAAAGAGGATAAGGATGAAGGCGATGAAAATAAAGATGAAGAAAACAAAGACCAAGGCGATGATGATCAGGATAAGAAAGATGGTGATGACAAGGACGATGAAAACGGAAAACCAAAAGATGACAAGGACGACAAAAAAGATGGTCAGCCAAAGGACGACAAGCAGAAGAAGCAACCACAACCAGGAAAGCTATCGCCTCAGCAAGTCAAAAATTTGTTAGAAGCCATGAATAATGAAGAGAAAAAAGTTCAGGATAAAATCAATGCCAAAAAAGTAAAAGGTACTAAAGTTAAAACTGAAAAGGATTGGTAATTACCTCTGAAGTAGGCTGTAGATTCTAACTTTGAATGATAATATTGTAAATTAATACTATAAAAATTTTGTCACGCTGAATGGGTTTCAGCATATGATAAACCATGAATATAACCAAACACATCACCCTATTACTTTTAGTTTTTGCTACCAGTTTAGCAACAGCACAAGTAAGTTTTGAAGCCAAATTAAGCAAGAAAACACTTGGTGTTAATGAGCGCTTACGAATAGACTTTGTAATGAATAAGGATGGCGATAACTTCAATGCACCAAGTTTTGATAATTTTACGGTGGTTGGCGGCCCAAATCAATCTATTAGTACATCTTGGGTTAATGGCAAACGATCCTTTAAAAAAACCTATAGTTTTTTTTTAAAACCCAAAAAACGCGGCACATTTACTATTGAGCAAGGGACTATAGAAATTGCAGGTCAAACCTATAAAACCTCTCCGGTTAAGGTAAAAGTGACAGCTGCTGTAGATAAGCCAAAAGACCCTAACGATCCAAGCTTTATTGCAGATCAAAGCATTCATTTAGTGGCTGAAGTTTCTAATACAAATCCTTATCTCAATGAAGCCATAACGGTGGTGTATAAGCTCTATGTGTCTCCAAATACAGGTGTAGATAATTGGAGAGAAATTGATATACCACGCTATAATGATTTTTGGAGTCAAAGCATTGATGTCAAAGGATTGCAAGTCCAAAACGGAACTTACAAAGGCGAAGAGTATAGATATGTGGTGCTTAGAAAAACCGTGCTCTATCCACAAAAGACAGGGAAACTTAACATAGAGCCTTTGACTTTAGATATTTCGGTGCAGGTACCAGGCAGTCAACGCGATATTTTTGGACGACGCGTGATGCGTTCAGCGAGTAAAACTGTTGCAGCAGGAAATAGAACAATTACCGTAAAGCCATTACCTGAAGAAAATAAACCAGTTGGTTTTACAGGAGCTGTTGGAGATTTCGATTTTACAATGACTTCTAATAAAAATCAATTGAA
Organism: Flavobacteriaceae bacterium; assembly: GCA_013215095.1. Lineage (GTDB taxonomy): Bacteria > Bacteroidota > Bacteroidia > Flavobacteriales > Flavobacteriaceae > DT-34. Next base: position 47,273 of record JABSPM010000097.1, read on the forward strand.
AGCATCTGAGGCTTTACAAATAAAGCTAGAGGTTACAGGAAAAGGGAATTTGAAACTGTTTAATGTTCCAGAGTTAACTCTTCCAAGCGCTTTAGAAGTATATGAGCCAGAACATAAAGAAAGCGTAAGAACTACGCTTTCAGGAATGCAGGGTTCAATTTCAGATACTTATACCGTAGTGCCAAATTATCAAGGCAAATATCCAATTCCAGAGGTACGATTTTCTTATTTTGACCTTAAATCTAAACGCTATAAAACCATCACATCGAAAGACCTTGTTGTTAATGTAACTGAAGGTCCAAATAGTGCATCTGTACCAATATCTGCAGAAGGAAGTACAAATGCTACTAAACAGCAAGTTAGAAGTAATGGCAATCAATTTGCCTCGTTTAAAACTACGTCAAATTTTGATAGTATAGCCAGTGAGAACTTCTTTAAATCAGCATTGTTTTGGTGGCTGTTAGCTTTACCGTTTTTAACTATTCCTATTGCTATTTTTATTCGAAAACACAGCGACCAACGCGCTGCGGATGTTGTTGGTAACCGCAGGCGACAAACCCAAAAATTAGCACGAAAATATTTGAGCGAAGCTAAAAAAGTCATCGGAAATAAAGATACCTTTTACAATGCATTGGAACGTGCCTTGCACAATTATTTAAAATCAAAATTAAAGATAGAAACAAGTGATTTTAATAAGGATAAAATACAAGAATTATTGAGGAAAAAATCTGTAGATGATAATACTATAACGGCATTTAATGCTCTGCTTAAAAGTTGTGAATTAGCAAGATATACGCCATTTTCTAATGTAGAAATGCAGCAAGACTACGATAAAGCAGGACATGTAATTTCAACCTTGGATAAACAAATTAAACGATAATGAAAAGCTTAGTTTATATATTACTTTTTATGAGTGCTATTGTTTTTGGTCAGAGCAATACATTATTTGAACAAGGAAATCGGTTGTATAATGAAGGTAAGTATCAAGATGCTATAAATAGTTATAAGATGATTTTGGAGCATGGAGAACATTCTGCTGAGTTGTATTATAATCTTGCAAATGCACATTATAAGCTTAATCATATAGGACCTAGTATTTATTATTACGAAAAAGCATTACAGCTAAATCCTCATGACCCAGAAATTCTAAACAACGCAAGTTTTGCTAGAAAAATGACTGTAGATGCTATTGAGGTTATTCCAGAAGTTGGACTTACGCGCATAATAAAAAACATAACAAACAGCTATAGTTTTGATACTTGGGCAATTATGACGGTGACTTTTGTCTTTGTTTTTGTAATACTCTTTTTGTGCTATTACTTTTCTTATGGGAGCAATAGTAAGCGCATATTATTTGTGTCTAGCTTGGTGTCAATCGTACTGGCGCTTATGACTTTAGGTTTTGCCTTTAAAAAATTTGATTTAGATAAAATCGACCAGCCAGCTATTGTTTTTGCTAAAGAATCTAGAATCATGACAGAACCAAACCTTAGAAGTGAAGAAGCGTTTAGACTGCACGAAGGGACTAAAGTACAGATCTTAGAAACTCTTGAAGGTTGGAAAAAAATTAAACTATCTAACGGTGAAATGGGTTGGATAACAGAAGATGATATTAGACGAGTTCGAAATTTTTAATTGTTATTTAACAGGAATTTAAAGCGCAAATGTTATATTTGTTAGTATAACCTTATAAATTCTATGCATAAACGACTGTTTTCTATATTTTTTTCGATTATTTTTTTAGCAGTCGTAGCACTCCCTACTATTGATCAAGTCTTGTTAGATGGATTTGATATGGAAATAGAAATTAGCATCGATGAAGAAGAATCTAAAGATAAAAAAACACTGGAATTCAAGATGCTAATGCATCGTGAAGACTACAGTGCTCATATAGCGCTTCATACTAGTAATATTGATGATTTTTATCACAACAGTTATGCAGATCTGCATTTAGAATGCTTTTGTCCTCCACCTGAATATTGTTAGTATTTTTTAGTTATATAGCTTTTAGTTAAGCTTAAAAATTATACTTAAATTATTTACATTCAACAATGAAATACAAGATTTTAATCTTAAGCATATTATGTGCTTGTCCTTTTATAAATACAGCCCAATCCAGTGATTTTGGTAACTGGATCATTTATTTTGGAAATAAACAAATCAATAATAAATGGAATTGGCACCACGAAGTACAGTATAGAAACTATGATGCAATTGGTGATTTAGAACAATTGTTATTGCGCACTGGTTTTGGATATAACTTAACAGAAAACAACAATAATATTCTCTTAGGTTACGGTTACATTGCCTCAGAAAATTATAGTGCAGGTACTACCGATAAACATGCAGTAAACGAGCATCGTATTTATCAACAATTTACAACCAAACAATCTGTAGGAAAATTAAAATTATCCCATCGTTATCGGTTTGAACAACGTTTTGTAGAGGACGATTTTAAGATGCGTTTGCGATATTTTTTAAGCCTTAAATTACCATTTAATACAAACGAAGAAGGTGATTATAAATGGTATGCTTCGACTTATAATGAGATTTTTTTAAATACCGAATCTAGTGTGTTTGATAGAAATCGATTATATGGCGGCTTAGGGTATAAACTGAACAAATCCATTCGTTTTGAATTGGGGTACATGAATCAGTTTTTTGAAAATTCTGGACGTGATCAGCTGAATATAATCACCTTCGTTAATTTTTAAACTTTTTAAACCATTATGCGTATGAAGAATCTTTTTTCGAATATTAAGGGTGATGCTCTAGGGGGTATTACCGCAGGAATCGTGGCCTTACCATTAGCCTTAGCCTTTGGTGTTTCATCAGGACTTGGACCAAGTGCGGGATTATATGGCGCTATTTTTATTGCATTCTTCGCTGCACTTTTTGGAGGAACAAACACACAAATTTCAGGACCTACGGCACCTATGACCGCTGTAAGTATGGTTATTATTGCCGGTATTATTGCTGCTAACGATGGTGTTATAGAAAAAGCATTACCTGCTATATTAACTGTATTTCTACTTGCCGGATTAATGCAAGTTGGTCTAGGAGTAATGGGTTTGGGAAAATATATTAGATATATACCATATCCTGTAGTTTCTGGATTTATGACTGCTATTGGTGTCATCATTTTGATTACACAAATTTTACCAGCACTTGGATATTATCCAAAGGAGGATGAAGTGTTTGTAAATCAGTTTAAACCCAAAGCAGAAGAGGTCATTTTAGATAATATATTGAAAGAAGAAGCTGGTGAGGGTATATTGGTTTTAGAAGATTTTAGAGAAACAATTAAACGTGCTGAGAAAATCACTCAAGACGATATTTTAAAAGAATCACAGACCTTGGCTGCTAAGGAAGCCTCAGGAGTTTTGGGAGCGATTAAAGTATTGCCAAACGCCTTAAAAAACTTCAAGTGGTTAGAGCTTATTTTGGCTTTAGGCACGATATTTATCATTTATAGTTTTAAACGTATTACGACCAAAATTCCAAGTACGTTGGTCGCATTAATTGTAATGTCTGCAATAGCTATATTGGGAGGGTTAGATTATAAACCAATCCCTGAAATACCTAATGGTTTGCCAGAATTTCAAACAGGTATTTTTACTAATTTTAGCATAAGTAGTCTTACGCCTTATGTGTTTACAGCCTTAACTTTAGCCTTATTAGGAGCAATTGACTCCTTATTAACCTCTGTTGTTGCAGATAATATGACTAAAACTAAACACAAACCAAATAAAGAACTGGTGGGTCAAGGGATTGGAAATAGTATTGCGGCATTGTTTGGAGGAATTCCTGGAGCAGGTGCAACCATTCGTACTGTGGTAAATATCAACTCAGGAGGTAAAACCAAACTTTCAGGGATGATAGCTGGGGTATTGTTATTTTTTATTTTATTGGCTTTAGCTCCTTTAGCGTCTCAGATTCCAGAGGCGGTTTTAGCAGGAATCCTTATCACTGTAGGTATTGGTGTAATGGATTATAAAGGCTTAAAAGCGATACCATCATTACCAAAAGATATCAAATTAGGGCCTATAAGATTAAGTTCGGAAGTCTTAGTGATGCTTATTGTATTGGTGCTATCAACATTTTGGGATTTGGTCTATGCTGTAGGTGTTGGATTAATTATCGCTTCGTTAATGTTTTTGAAGAAGATAGGTGATCTTACGGCTGAGCGTTCAGATGTTAAAAACCTTAGTGAAGAAAAGTGGAAGGATGAGGTTAATTTTCCAAGTAACTTAAAGGAAGAGGTGTTTATTAAACACATTAAAGGACCTTTATTTTTTGGTTCTACTAGCGAGTTTAAGGCGCTTTCACAACAAATACCAGCTACTGCAACAAATGTAATCATTCGGTTAGATCGCATGCAGTATATGGATCAATCCGGATTATATGCTATGGAAGATGTAATTCAAGATTTAAAAACTAAAAATGTCGATGTTCTATTTGTAGGCCTATTAAAACAGCCAAGATATATGATGGAACGTATTGATATTATTCCAGATTTTATTCCAGAACAGCGTATATTCGAAACGTTCGATGACTGTCTGTTTTGGATTAAAGACAATGTAAAAGACGAAATTAATTAAACTTAAATCAAATAATATGGTGAAAAATATTGCAATTACAAAAGAAACTCAAGATACATTAACACCACAATCTGTATTGGCAGATTTATTAGAAGGAAATAACAGATTTACTTCAGGCGCAAGCCAACAGTTAGATAACTCTGCATTAGTAGAACAAACAGTTGGTGGACAATTTCCAAAAGCAGTAGTATTATCTTGTATAGATTCCAGAGTACCAGTAGAAACAGTACTGGATCAGGCTATTGGAGATATCTTTGTAGCGCGAGTTGCTGGAAACTTTGAAAACACCGATATTCTGGGAAGTATGGAGTATTCTTGTAAAGTAGCTGGGAGTAAGTTAGTTTTAGTTCTAGGGCACGAAGCTTGTGGTGCTGTAAAGGCAGCCTGTGACGGTGTTGAGCTAGGGAATATTACAGCAATGTTAAACAATATTTTACCTGCTGTAAAACAATCTGCAGAGCAGATAGAGGGAGAAACGAATTCTTCAAACGGTGAATTTGTGGCTAAAACTGTTGAAAACAATGTAAGATTAACTATGGATCGTATCAGAGAAAAAAGTCCAATTCTTAAAGAAATGGAAGATCAAGGAGCGATCAAAATAGTTGGAGGTGTTTACATGTTGTCTTCAGGAAAAGTTGAAATGCTATAGTATATTTTTAAAATATAAATAACGCTGAAAGTTTGCGTTGTTTTATGTTGGTGTCAACGAATAAATACATCAAAATAAGCCTATTTTAAGTATATTTGCATAAAAGTAATAGAGGTTGAAATTATTATTTCAGCCTCTATTAGTTAAAAAATAACGATATATGTTTGAAGAAGTTCGTGTTCAAGATGGGTTTAATGTAGTAAAGTTGGATAATCAGACCTCTGAAATATTAAAATATGCTAAAGAGATTGATAATACACATATCCAATTACACTTTTGTACGCATCAATTAGGGCAATTGCATTATGGGCCTAGATATGCTATTGATGTCAAAGAAAACACGTCGTTATTACTATATAATCCAAACCAAAATTTACCCATAAATTTAACATTACAGCCAAAAGGAAAGTATGTTATTTTTATTGTAGCTATAAAGGTTTTTCATTCGTTTTTTTCTCAAGTAGCAGAGCTAATTCACTTTTTGGATGAAGAAAATAAGGATAAAAAATACTACGTAGATAAAGTGTTGACACCCTCTGAGATCTTAGTGCTTAATCAACTTTTCACAGATCAAGCTAATAACACTTTGCCAATGCTTTATACCAAAGCTAAGGTTTATGAGCTGCTTAGTTTGTATTTTAGCAAAACGCAAGAGAATAATCAAAGTTGTCCGTTTTTGGATACAGAGGAAAATGTAGAAAAGATTAAAAAAGCAAAACAAATTGTGATAAGTAATATAGCCGAACCTCCATCGTTGCAGGAGTTGGCGGACGAAGTGGGTTTGTCTTTGTCAAAGCTTAAAGAAGGCTTTAAGCATATTTATGGTGAATCGGTGTTTAACTTTTTATTAGACTATAAATTAGAGTATGCAAGAAAAATGCTATTAACTAAACAGTACAATGTTTCTGAAATTAGTTTGCAAGTTGGTTATAGCACAGCTAGTCATTTTATTTCAGCGTTTAAAAAGAAATATGGGACAACACCAAAGCAATACTTAATGAGTGTCTCTTAGTCGTTTTCTTTAGTGCTGTTTTGGTTGGTTTGAGTAGTATCATCATTGGACGAGCCCAAGAAATTAGGCAATACCATAGGAGCTATGGATTTTACAGGCTTATAAAGTACAGCACCTTCGAGGTCTTCCTGTGATACAAAAGGAAGTGTAGCATTCATTTCAGCAAAAATCATAAGTATAATACTTAGTATCATTGCTATTTTAAGTCCTCCAAAAGCGCCACCTAATACTTTGTTAAGCAAACCTAATGCAGCAAAATTTGCGAGTTTTGTTAACGCTTTCCCTGCTAGTGAAATGACTAAAACAATAATGATAAAGGTAATGGCAAAGGCAATGATATTAATGGTTTTTTCATTCCAATCTACATGCTCCATTAAAAATTCGGCAGCAAAATTACTAAAGTGAATTGCGCCATATACGCCAGCAATAAGGGCAATTAACGATGCGACTTCGACAAATAAGCCTTTCATTAATCCGCGTATAAAACCAAATAAAATTAATGCCCCCAAAATAATATCAATAACAGTCATGTCAGCCAAAATTTAATGTGCATCTAAATTAATAATTTTGAGTAAAGCTGCGCAATGAAGTTGGGTAAATTTGTTTTCTAGCAATATATATACCTAATTTTGTAGAAGGTATTTGAGAAGTCCTTACATTTGTAGCATTTATGGCAAGAGATCAACAATTAAAAGAACGCTGGAATGCAATCGTAGCTAAATTATCCCATAAATTTGCAGATGGCGAAATTTTGGATTTGGATGGGATTATTTATCTTATTGGTGTTCAGGAGCTGGGGCAATTACATAGGAGATTCAAAAAAGACGAAAAAGTAAATCTTATGCATATTGCTATTTGTAGATTATTGGAGCCTTATGGGTATTATGAGTTTGATTTTTTCGATGATCAAGGCTGGCCACATTACAAAGTTAAAGCAGAACTTCCAAATCTAAAGGCAGGTGAACAAAGTGTCTTAATGAAGGAAGCAGTGGTTAATTACTTCTTAGAAAAAGAGTTTATTTCTTAGTCTTATAAATTGGTTTTGATGCATTGGACGTTAAGAGGCGAGTTTTACAAAGTTCTCTAACAATCAAATGGTATTTTTTTAGAGTAGCAGTGAGTTGGGTGTGTTAAGCCGATGTACTTGTGCTAACTAAGATTTGTAAAGCAATAGTAATGACTCCCAAATTTATTTTGAAAAGACTCTTTTTATTAAAAAGCAGTTTTTTATATAAAATCATTAAATTTGCGACCTAATTTTGAAGGATATCATGATAGATAAGATCAAAGACCTTATAGCAGAAGCAGAGGCATTTACAGCACAGTCTAAAGATGAGATTGAAGCATTCCGAATAAAATTCTTGGGTTCTAAAGGCTTACTCAAAGAATTTTACGGCGAGATAAAAAATGTTGCAAATGAACAGAAGAAAGAATTTGGGCAAATTGTAAATCAGCTAAAGAACACAGCTCAAGACAAGGTTAATGCTTTAAAGGAAGAGTTAGAATCTAAAGAAGAAGATAAGGGCGTTTATGGCGATTTGTCTCGTCCTGGTGTACCGTTACAATTAGGTGCGCGTCACCCTATTTCAATTGTAAAGAATCAAATTATCGATATCTTTTCTAGAATAGGATTTAATGTAAGCGAAGGGCCAGAAATTGAAGATGATTGGCATAATTTTACAGCTTTAAATTTACCAGAGTATCATCCAGCACGTGACATGCAAGACACGTTTTTTATTCAAACTAATCCTGATATTTTATTACGAACACATACGAGTTCTGTTCAGGTGCGATACATGGAAGATAACCAACCTCCTATACGCACAATTTCTCCAGGTCGTGTTTATAGAAATGAAGCAATATCTGCTCGTTCACACTGTTTTTTTCACCAAGTTGAAGGACTGTATATTGATAATAATGTGAGTTTTGCAGATTTAAAACAAACACTTCAATATTTTACAACAGAAATGTTTGGGAAATCTAAGATTAGATTGCGTCCGTCTTATTTTCCATTTACGGAGCCAAGTGCAGAGATTGATGTATATTGGGGTCTAGAAACGGAGTCCGACTATAAAATTACAAAAGGTACTGGATGGTTAGAAATTGGAGGCTGTGGTATGGTAGATCCAAATGTTTTAAAGAATTGTAATATTGATTCCAATGAATATTCGGGATTTGCATTTGGCGTTGGCGTGGATCGTATAGCTATGTTGTTGTATCAAATTAGTGATATACGTTTGTTAAGCGAAAATGACGTACGTTTCTTAGAACAGTTTAAATCAGCTTTATAGTCACAAGTCATAATAACCAAAACCCATTGCGATACGCAATGGGTTTTGGTTATTATACCTTGATCCATTTGAGTGACTTGAATACAACGCTCTTTTCTCCTTACGCTACTTTTACGGATGATTGTATTAGATACACTCAAACGAGATGAGAGACGCTAGTCTTTCAGTTTTAATGGATGTCTAGTATGTGATGTGTTACCAATTTCGATAACTGAGTTGCCATGAACACTAATTGTTGCTTTGATAAAATCATCTTCATTAGCTTCGAAAATATTAGCGACGTAGTTCTGTGGATTTCTATCAATGTAAGGAAACCAAGTACTATGAATTTGTATCATGATACGATGTCCTTTTTTAAAGGTATGTAAAATATCTTGTAAAGGCACATTGACATCTGTGATTGTATTTGGTGTAAATGGCTGAGGATGTTCATAGCTGTTTCTAAAGCGTCCTCTAAAGACTTCAGAGCGCACCAATTGTTGATAACCAGCCATTACAATATTCTTTTGATTATGCTTATAGTTTGGGTGGTTATCTGGGTAAACATCAATTAATTTTACTACAAAATCAGCATCAGTACTTGAAATGGATACTTTGAGTTTTGCTAAAATCTCTCCAGCTAAAACAGTGTCCTCAGTAAGAATATCAGATTCAAAGGTGAGCACATCTGGTCGCATGGAGGCATGGCGCTGATCATCGGTCATAAATTTGCGAGGTGTAAAAGTTAGACCTTCGATCTGCGATCGATATGGAACAGGCTTGTTTGGATCGCTTGTATAATCAAATTTAGCCTTAGAATTAAAAGGGTGATTAATGCCAAGTCGTCCATCTTCTCCGAAGTACAGTTGTGTGTTTGGAGTGTCTTTCGGTGGCCATTGTGTAAATGTTTGCCATGTGTTTTTTCCTGTGTCAAACATTAAAGCTTCTGCGAAATTTTCTTCGCCTTTTCCTTTTAAGTAATGGGCAAAGAATTGACGTTCCACATCACGCTGGTAATAGGTAGAAATACTATCTCCAAAATAGATGTGATTGTGCGTGGTTTGTCCACGTTCTTTTGCCCAACCACCATGATCCCATGGTCCCATAACAATAGTGTTTTTTGCTTTTGGACTCGATTTTTCAATAGACTTGTAGATGTTTAATGGTCCATATAAATCCTCAGCATCAAACCATCCTCCAACAGTCATTACGGCATGATCTACATTTTTTAGATGTGGCAAAATATTGCGTTTTTGCCAAAATGCATCATAGTTGGGATGCTCAACAATTTCTTTCCAAAAGAAGTTGTCGTGATGATATTTCTCAGTAATGTTTTTTAAAGGACCTTGATTTAAGTAAAATTTATAACCATCTTTTGGAGCGTCTTTATAAAAACGCATAATTTTATCTGTATACCAAGGTGTTTTGGTTAAGCTATCCTTTTGGTAGCCAAACACTGCAAAGGCAGCCGTGTAGGATTGTAAAAAGGTACCATGATGATGAAAGTCATCAAAAAAGAAATCAGAAATTGGCGCTTGAGGCGATGAAGCTCTTAATGCTGGGTGCGCATCTGGAATTGCAGCTGCGGTATAAAATCCAGGATACGAAATTCCCAGCATTCCTACTTTCTTGTTGTTATTTGCTAAGTTTTTAATCAACCAGTCAATAGTATCGTAAGTATCTGAACTCTCATCAATATCCATTTTGTTTTTGACATTATTTCCAGGAATATTTGGTGTCATTGTGGTAAACAATCCTTCCGACATATAGCGCCCACGTACATCTTGGAATACAATAATGTAGTTGTCTTTTACCAAGTATGATGATGGATATTTAAAGTCATAATTAGCTCTACGAGACGCATTATAACACGTACGGCTTAAGAGAATAGGATGTTTCTCCGATTGGTCTTTTGGTGTATAAACAATAGTAAATAGTTTTGCGCCATCTCGCATAGGAATGAAGTACTCGCTTTTGGTGTAATTGTTTTTGATGTATAGCGAGTCTAGCGTTTGTGCTTGAAAGCTATGAGAAAATCCAATATAACAGAGTAAAAGTAGTAATTTAAATTTCATGATATGATATATTATTACGTGCCTAAAATAAGGATTTCAGAACTGATTTAAAAACTGTATTTTTAGCCCAGATTTAAAAATGTATAGAGTGAAAGAAGATATTGATTTTCCAGAAGTAAAAGATGTCTATGTTGCGGTTGTTAAAACGAAAAACAAAAGCTATGAAACGGAAGATTGGACAGCTTATATTATCAATGATAAAATTGTAGATTTGGAGGTTGTGATAATTGTGACTAAAGGCTATTCTCAAGAAAAAATCACTACTACTATGCGTCATAAAATTGCAAAGTTACCCGCAAAGAGTTATGCTAAAATAGAACTGATGCAAGAAGAAGTATTTGCATTAAATAATGTATTTAAAGTTAGTTTTTTTGAGAATAATCGTATGTTTGACAAGACGTATTTGTTTAGAAAAAATACCATTAATGATAAGGCGCTCCAGTCGATTCCATTAATGCAAGTCAAAGGGGTTTTGGTTAAATAGTAATGTCAAAACAAATGAGTGCAAATAGCTGGTAATAGCATCGGGATAATTGCAGAACATTTGGTGCCTTTCGCTTGCGGTATTGCTCCCTTTTTAGGTGTTAAGACATAAATTAATAGTGAATCTAAGACGTCAATTTGAATACAAATAAAGAGCTTCCTGAATTTTTGGAACGGGAACATAATATAAAAGTGTTAGAGGTAAAAAGGATAAAGAAAAATAGGCATTTCAAACCAATTTGAGATTTAAAACGACACTAAGGCAGTTTTTAAAATTATAAAAACAAAATACCTTATAATATTTTGGAAATATAAATGTTAATTAAATAAACTAATAATTTCAGTAAGTTTGTACTAATCTTTAGAAATAAATGTTGTGAAAAATTATATTTGTTTACTTATTGTACTAGTGTCATTAAATTTTTATGCGCAAGATTTTTCATCCAATTGGCAATCTCATTTTTCATATAATAGTATTACAGATGTCTCACAAAGCCAAAATAAAGTTTATGTAGCATCAGATAATGTGGTGTTTATTTATGACGTAAATACTAGAGAAATTGAAAAATTAACAAGTGTAGAGGGGCTTTCGGCTGAAATTATTTCAGCTATACATTATAGTGAAGCGTATGAAGCGCTAATTATTGGTTATGAAAATGGGTTAATAAATGTCTATCAAGATGGTGAAGTATTGACAGTAGTAGATATTTTGGATAAGCAAACGATCCCTCCAAATAGCAAAAGGATAAACCAATTTAATGAATATGATAATGTGGTGTATATTGCTACAGATTATGGTATTTCAGTCTATAACATGGAGCGTTTAGAATTTGGAGACACTTATTTTATTGGAAATGGTGGTAGTCAGATCGTAGTAAAACAAACAGCGGTTTTTAATGGTCACATCTATGCAGCTTGTAATATAGGAAATGGGGTGATAAGGGCTGAGGTTGATAATGCGAATTTAATCGATTTTAATAATTGGACGCAAATATTTACAGGGGGATTTGTGGGTGTCCAAAGCATTGGAAGCAAACTTTATGTTTTGGATGTGAGTAATAATATGCATGAACTACAAAATAACAATACATTAAATAACGTGGCGTCTTATGCTTCATTGCCAGTAGGTTTAAAAACAAGTAATGATAGGGTTATTGTAGTAACGACATCAAATGTCTATGTCTATTCTGAAGATTTCTCTTTATTAGAGCAATTAGGGGAATTACCAGATTATGATTCAGATTATAGTTCAGCAACCGTAATTGGAAACGCTATTTATGTAGGTACAACAAATAACTTATCTGAAGGAAAACCTGGTTTTGGGATTTTAAAGGTTAACACCAATAATAGCGAAGATGTAGAGGCCATAGTTCCAGATGGACCTTTGTTAAATGAAATTGTATCGGTTACAGCTTTAAACGATCAATTATGGATGACATTTGGAGGGTTTTCATATACCTATAATTTCAGCGCAGGTAATAGAAGAACTGGTTTGAGTCATTGGAAAAATGAACAATGGGTAAATATTCCGTATGATACATTAAACGTGGCTTTGATGCCAGAAAATCCGTATTATTTGTCGGATGTTTCAATTAACCCATTTAACCCATCACAGGTATTTGTCGCTTCTTTTTGGTCTGGATTTATAGAATTAAATAATACTGAGGTAACTCAAATTTACAATGAAGATAATAGCCTAATAGGTGAGCTTGATGGTACTTATAACCAATCGATTTATTCTAAATTTGATTCGGAAGGTACACTTTGGGCAGTGACAGGACGTGTAGAAAAACCACTAACGAGTTTTAGAGATGGTCAATGGCAAGCTTATGATTTTTCCGAGGCCATAGACGATCCAACTTCAAATTTTGGTTTTGCTGGCATTGAAATATTATTAGATCAAGAACGTGTTTTTTTAGGGGCTTATAATAGGGGATTAATTGGTTACAATTTAGCTACAGGTGAAGTCAAAGCAATTTATGATGAAGTAGTTGCCAATTTGCCGTCTACAGGGGTTTATTCTTTAGCTTTAGACCGTTCTAATCATTTATGGATTGGGACCAATAAAGGATTAAGGGTGTTGTATAATACATCTAATTTTTTTGAAAGTGATAATGTAAGAACGGAGGCTATTATTTTTCTTGAAGATGGTATTCCTAAAGAATTATTAGAGCAACAGTTTGTGTCAGATATTGAAGTTGATGGTTCAAACAATAAGTGGGTAGCAACTATTGGAGCAGGAGCGTTTTACTTTTCTTCAGATGGTCAAGAAACCATTTATCAATTTACTACAGACACTTCGCCTTTACCTTCTAATAATATTAGTGATATCGCATTGGATAGTCAAAATGGTATAGTATATTTTGCTACAGATAAAGGGATGGTTTCATTTAAAGCAGGGAGTTCAAATCCTCAAGAAACATTAGAAAATGCCCATGTCTTTCCAAATCCAGTAAGACCAGATTTCGATATAGTAGAGAATAAGATTAAAATTAAAGACATTAGTGAGAACTGTAATATCAAAATTACAGATATAGAAGGTAATTTGGTGGCGGAGGCACAATCTAACACCAATTTAAGATTTAGAGGTTATAATCTTGAGGTTGATGGCGGAACGGTGTATTGGAATGGAAAGAATATGGCAAATAATGTAGTTGCTAGTGGTGTATATTTAGTGATGCTTACAGATTTAGATACCCAAGAAACTAAGGTTCTCAAACTTATGATTGTTAGGTAATGTTGGTTTCCACCAAAGCAATAGTCTTGTCAAAACTAAAGTACAAGGATCACGATTTAATTGTTAAATGCTATACACAGCAATTGGGTATACAATCTTTTTTAATAAAAAATGTACTTAAATCAAAAAAAGGAAAATTTAACATAGCCTATTTTCAAGTCTTATCATTATTAGATTTGAATTACGATTATAGGTCCAATGCATCACTACAGTATTTAAAAGAACTAAAACTTAACTATAATTATAGTACGCTACATACAAATATTAATAAGACTTCAATTGCATTGTTTCTTTCAGAAGTGCTTTCACGTATTTTAAAGGAAGAAGAAGAGAATTCTGAACTTTATCGGTTTTTAGAGACGTCTTTTTTATGGTTGGATCAATCTGATAGTGACAATAGTTTTCATCTTATATTTTTAATGGAATTGACCAAGTATTTAGGGTTCTATCCTGCCGAAGTGCAAGATCATGCACTATATTTTGATTTGGAAGCAGGAGAGTTTAGCACTACCGAAAAGGGAAATTACTGTATTTCGGGTAAAACTTTAACATATCTAAAACAGCTGTTAGGTATAAAATTTGATGTAAACAAGAAACTTCAAATGAGTTTAGCACAAAAACGAGAGCTTTTAAATATGATATTACTCTATTTTAAATTACATTTGGACGGTTTTAAAAAGCCAAAATCTTTAGAGGTTTTAAATCAGATATATAGTAGTTAATGAGGTCTTATTTAAGTTATTTATTTATCCTTTTTTCTGTGGCAGTATTTGCCCAAAAAATCAAAATAGTATCTAATACAACTAATGCGCCTATTTTTGGCGTTGCGGTTTATAATGACGATAAGTCTAAAACTGGAATTTCTGATTTGGATGGTATGGTACTATTGGATGGTTTTTCAAATCATGATAACATTACATTTAAACATATTTCATTTCAATTAATAACTCTAAAGAAAGGAGAGATTCCCAGTGTTCTTAGGTTAGTTCCTAATGCTCAAGATTTGAAAGAAATTGTAATTTCTGCATCTAAGTTTGAACAAAGCAAACAAGAAGTACCTCAAAAAATTGTGAGTATAAAATCGGAAGATATTTTATTTCAAAATCCACAAACGAGTGCAGATTTATTACAAAATTCTGGTCAAGTGTTTGTTCAAAAAAGTCAATTGGGAGGAGGTAGTCCTATGATTAGAGGCTTTTCTACAAATCGTTTATTGATTTCTGTAGATGGTGTGCGTATGAATAATGCTATTTTTAGAGGAGGCAATTTGCAAAACGTTATTTCTATAGATCCTTTTTCTGTTCAAAATACAGAAGTCATTCTAGGAGCAGGTTCTGTAATTTACGGGAGTGATGCGATTGGTGGTGTGATGAATTTTTATACACAAAAACCAAGGTTGTCTAATACGGATTCTTTGGAGGTAAAAACAAATGTTTTAGGACGATATGCAACAGCTAATACAGAGAAGACAGCTCATGTAGATGTTAATCTTGGACTTAGTGATTGGGCATTTTATACCAGCTTAACTTATAGTGATTTTGAAGACTTAAAAATGGGTAAGTATGGACCTGATGATTATTTAAGACCAGAGTTTGTAATTACTCAAGATGGTGTAGATCAAGTTGTTCAAAATGACGATCCAAGATTACAACGCTTCACGGCTTATAATCAAGTTAATTTACTTCAGAAAATTCACTATAAGTCTGATCATAGTTTAAGCTTTGATTTGGGTGTGCACTATTCTACAACCTCAGATTATCCGAGATATGATCGTTTAATTAGATATACAGATGATGGTGCTTTGCGTTCTGCGGAGTGGTCTTATGGGCCGCAACGATGGTTTTTAGGAAATTTTCAGTTGACCAAATTAAGTAGTCGTTCCAATTTTTATAATAAAATTAAATTCACTATGGCATATCAAAACTTTCAGGAAAGTCGCATAGATAGAAATTTTGGTTCTGTTACACGTCGTATTAGAGCAGAGCGTGTAGATGTTATTTCTGCTAACTTAGATTTGGAGAAGAGAATTTCAGAAAAATCTAAAGTCTTTTATGGCGCAGAATATATTTATAATAAGGTGGGTTCAGAAGGTAAAGAAGTTGATATTAGCGATGGTACATCCCAGAAAACAGCTTCTAGATATCCCAATGGTGCATCATGGCAATCTATAGCTGCTTATTTAAGCTATAAATATAAGCCAAATAACAAATTTACAGTACAAACGGGAGCGCGTTATAATCATATTGTGATTAAGGCAGATTTATCAGAGAATAATACTTTTTATAATTTTCCATATAATGATGCAAATTTAAATACAGGAGCTTTAACAGGAACGGCAGGTTTAAGTTGGGTGGTTAATAAAATTATGCAATGGAAATTAAATGCAACCACAGCATTTCGGGCCCCAAATATCGATGATGTAGGTAAGGTTTTTGATTCCGAACCTGGGTCAGTGGTAGTGCCAAATGCAGATCTTAAACCAGAGTATGCTTACGGTGGAGAATTGGCATTAGACTTAAATTTTGAATCCATAGTAAAGTTAGATATAGCAACGTATTATACCTATTTGCATAATGCATTAGTACGACGTGATTTTACTATTGATGGCGAATCTCAAATACTATATGATGGTGAAATAAGTAATGTACAGGCAATTCAAAACGCGTCTAAAGCTTGGATTTATGGTTTTGAATTGGGTGCTGAGGTTAATGTCTCTAAACATGTGCAATTCAGAACACAATATAGTGTGGTTGGAGGAACAGAAGAGGACGATTCGGGTGCAGAGGTTCCTGTAAGACACGTAGCTCCAGCGTTTGGTAATGCCCATTTGATCTGGAAAAGAAAGCAGTGGAAGTTTGATGCTTATGTTAATTTTAATGGCGAATTGTCCAATGCTAATTTATCACCATCAGTATCAGAATATTTATTTGCTAAAGACGAAAATGGAGCGCCATATTCACCTTCGTGGCATACCTTAAACTTACGTTCACAATATAAAATCAGCAATTCTACTACACTCACAGCTACTTTAGAAAATATAACAAACCAACGTTATAGAACGTATTCTTCAGGTTTGACTGCTCCAGGAATGAATTTAATTGTGGCGCTAAAATATAACCTATAAATGAACCGCTTGTGTATTATAAATACATCATATTAAATTTTAGAGTGTATAAATAGGAGTTGTAATTCGCTGTGCATATTAACCGAAAAACATATACACTTGCTGAAGCTTTAACGAAGCTTCAGCATTTTTGCGCTTATCAAGAACGTTGCCATCAAGACGTTTATGACAAACTTAAAGGGATGCACATGATTCCTGAAGCGATAGATCAAATCATAGTGGTGTTAATTCAAGATAATTACCTAAATGAAGAACGGTTTTCAAAGGCTTTTGTGATGGGAAAATTCAGAATTAAAAAATGGGGACGACAACGCCTTATTTTAGAATTAAAAAAACGCCATATTACCATGTATCTCATCGAAAAAGCGATTGCAGAAATCAGCGAAGCAGAATATTTAGAAACCTTAGATGCTCTCGCAAGAAAAAGATGTTCTAGTATAAGGGAGACTAATGCTCTAAAAAGGAAAAAGAAGCTTGCTGATTATTTACTCTATAGAGGTTGGGAATCGCATTTGGTGTATGAAAAGGTCAATGCGCTTATAGATTAAATTATAAGACCTTGGACAGATAGACATTCGGTTGCTTATAATACAAAAAGAAGTGTTGTGATCTATTATATCATTTTCCATTAGAAATGACTTGAATAAACGTCCTTTTCTGCTTTCTTTTAGTATAAAAAGAAACTTTAGTTAGGGCTATATTTTCATTTTTTACTTCATATAAAGAAAAAAATCATCTTTTTATTTTATGGTACTTTCAAATGTAAAATGTTAGTGTTTATGGAAAGGAACCTCCAAATTATCAAACTAAAAAAGCACCAAACAGTCTCAATAATAGGGTCTGAGGTGCTTTTTTAGTTGTATGTGATTTAAATTCTAAATCTATAGCCTCGTATTAAAACTTATATTTTACATCCAATAAGAAATTACCTTTTGGCATTGGAACCAAGTTGGACTCTGAGTAGTCTTCATTAAAGATGTTATTTCCAATAATTGAAATTTCAAAAGCATGTAGGTCTAATGTCGCCATAACATCTACAACACTATAACTATCTCCGGAAGTACGCTCAGCAAATTTATAAACAATACTTTGTCTGAAGTTTTTAATGAATTGTGAACGATAGGTTCCTGTGAAATGATGTTTCAATGAGTTGATTGAATATCTCGAAAAATTGGCTGTAGAAGCTTTTAATTCTTCATTTAAATATGTGTATCCTAAAGCAATATTTTGATCATACCCTGAAGTCTTAAACCCGTATGATGTGTTAACTTCAACACCAAATGCGTTAATGTCTTGTATATTGGTTGCTTGCCATAGGTCATCCTCATTTTGTTTTACATAGTCTATAACATCGTTAGCATCTCTATTAAAAGCTGCTATAGCAGCAGAAAATTTACCATTGTTATATTTTACACCTAATTCTTCAGTTAAGGCATTTTCTGGTTGTAAATTTTCGTTACCAAGCGTTGTTGGGTCGCTATAAAATAAATCTGTATAGGTTGGTATTCTATAGGTATATCCAATATTACCATAGAGTTTTAAGTTGTCATTTATGCTATATCCAATATCCATTCCTGGGAAGGCATGAAATTTAAAGTCAGAAAAATAATTAACGGCAATTCCTGGAGTAATATCTAGCTTCTTATTGGCTAAAAGAAAACGATGTTCTAAAAACACGTTGGTCATTAAACGATCACGTTCGCCTAAATTATTACTAGACAAGTAGACCTTGGCAACATCTACTCCAAAACCAGTAATACCTACGGACGATTTGTAAGAAGCATTAATTTCTGCTCCGACCTTATTTGAGATGTGCAAGTTTCTATAAAATGAAGGGTCATGTCTTCTAAATAGATACATATCCTGATTGCGTTTCCAATAGATACGTGGTTTTAAAGTGAGTTTCTCCGTTTTGTAGATTGACGTTAGCCCAACTAAACTACTCTGTGTTTCTTCATATTGGTCTACAGCAGAAGAAGAAGCATAAAATCCATTAGCACCAAATTGGCGTTCAGTAAAATAACCAATAACATTGATAGGTGTTTTATCTTTGTTAAACGTTCCTTTTACGAAGTAGTTGTGGTTTTGAAAGTCTGTGTTGTATCTGTATCCATCCGAGGTATTTACAGATCCATGTGCAATTACAGATGCTTTTTTAAAGTCCTTTCCAAGAGTTGCTGAAACATTTTGTTGATCATATGAACCAACTTGGAACCCAATAGCGTTTGATTTTGAAGCATTTTTTTTGGTGACGATGTTAATTGCTCCCGTAAAGGCATTTTGTCCAAATATACGAGCTGCAGGTCCTTTTATGATTTCTATACGTTGAATGACTTCAATAGGAAGTGCCATGTTCATAGTATGATGACCTGTTTGAGGGTCTTCTACTTTAATACCATCGATGAGTAATAAGGTTTGGTCAAAGCTACCTCCACGAATGTAAAGATCTGCTTGCATACCAGTAACACCACGACGGCGCATGTCTATACCAGCAAATTGTTGTAATAGGTCTGCAACATTGGTTGCAGCACTTTGTGTAATCTCTTTAGCCGTAATTACAGTTACGGTTCTTGAGTTTTCTTTAAATGGAATATTTATACGGTTTCCTATCAGTGTGATAGAGTCTAGACTTTGTGCTGTAATGTCTTGTGCATTTAATTTAAATATTGCCACAAAGATGACCGTAAAAAGAATGAATTTTCTTGTCATGTGATGAACTAATTTTATAGTGCAAAATTCGTAACTTTCCGGACTATTTGATAGTCCAGTTTTAGAAATGATTGATAGTCCGGTTAATAATAGATTGAAAACACTTATTACTATAGATAGGTCTATTGTGCAACCCGTTTATATACAAGCGGCGCAGCAAATTATTACTGCTGTTCAGAGGGGGTATATTATAAAAGGGAGTAAATTACCAGGTTCTCGTATTCTGGCGAGTTTACTTGGTGTTCATAGAAATACAGCTGTTGCTATTTATGAAGAATTAGCATCTCAAGGCTGGGTAGATATTATTCCCAATAAGGGAACATTTGTTTTAGTACCAGAACAGACGTCTATTATAAAAGCTGCAGGGGAACATTTGGATCGAGCCTATACTTACCCTAAACAAACGGGGTTTCCTTTTCAAAAATCTTTTCACTTAGCTTCAACCGATCAAGTTACCAAAGCCAAATATGTTATAAATGATGGGAGTCCCGATTTAAGATTACATCCTGTACACCAGTTTTCAAGATGGTATAGTGCTGCTATGAAGCGCAAATCTTTACAATATAAATGGAATAGAAGATCTGCTTCGACCATTACCAACTATAAAATTCAGCTTGGGAACTATTTAAATGCAACGCGAGGCTTTCATATTTCTCCAAATAATTTGATGAGTACAAGAAGTACAGAAATGAGCTTGTATATCGTGTCTCAATTGTTAATTCGTAAAGGCGACCTTGTTTTGGTTGGTAGATTGAGTAATTATGCGTCAAATACAATTTTTCAAGAATCGGGGGCTACGATGAAAACGATTCCTTTAGATAAATATGGCTTAGATGTTGACTATATTAAAAGACATTTTACAAAGGGGAGTATACGATGTGTCTATGTTAGCGCGCATAGACATTACCCAACAACAGTTACCTTAAGTGCAGAGCGACAATTGCAATTATTGCAATTAGCAAAAGATTATGGTTTTTCTATTATAGAAAATGATTATGATTATGATTTTCAGTTTGAAGGTTCGGCGATGTTGCCTATGGCAACTGCCAATGCAGACGGAATGGTAATTTACCTTGGCCGATTAGGGCAGTCTTTGTTTCCGAGTTTTCAAACAGGTTTTGTAGTGGCGCCTGATGACTTAATATCTGAAGCGAATAATTATCTTACGATTTTAGATGCCCAAGGTGATGTCATCCAAGAGCAAATGTTATCCGAGCTTATAGGTGAAGGTGAAATGCATAGATTGGTAAAAAAAAACATTGTGGTTTATAAGAAGCGTCGCGATTGCCTATGTGCTTATTTGGAAGTTTATTTTAATAATCATATCGTATTTTCTAAGCCTTCAGGTGGCTTGGCTATTTGGATAGAATTCTGCAAGACCATTTCTCTGGTAAAATTAGAGGAAGAAGCCGAAAGATTAGGTGTTTTTTTACCTAAAACCAATTTATATCAGGATAAAAAAACCTGCGCTATTCGGTTTGGATTTGGACAACTTAGGGAAGAAGAAATTGAAACTGTTGTTCTAAAATTAAGGCAAGCCTATGATAGCGTTTTAATGGAGCAAATACATTAGTGTATAAAAATATCATTTAATATAACACATCACCAGCCTCTAAATCCACTATTTTTAAAACGTAGTGAGAAGGTTGTTTAAATTATTGCCAAGAGCTGAGTTAAGAACTCGTTTTAATGATTTTTAGCGTCACTTGGCAATAGTTTTTCTAGTGAATTACAAACATAGGATGTAACATAGCTTGGGGTAATTTTTGTGCATAGGTTTTTGCTTTTTATCAATAACCGACTTTTAAATGTTAATTTCTATTATAAAAAGCAATGTGCTACAATAGCGTTGGCGCATAAAAACTTACAGAAGTGTGGCGCGCGGAACAAAACAGGACTGAAAAGAAAAGGTACAGTGTACCTTTTTTAGAAGTGCCAGTTGAAGCGATGGGAAGAGGGTTTTTGCTTTTTGCAATAAACTGGGTTTTGTTTTGTGGAGATTAATATCCTCTTGGTTCTTTTCCAGAGTATCGAACTCTGATTATTTGTGTTACATTGGTTAAAACACGATAGGCTACATTATAAGTTCTTACTTCATAAGACCTGTAACTACCATTGTTATTGAGTTTATTTTCGTCTAAAGTGAAATCTCAGGTTATGTGCTTAAAACGTCAGCACTATCCATGATATCATTAACAACTCTATCCGCAATATTCAGAGATTTGCTAACTTCTAAAATAGCTTCGTGTACTTCTTCCAATTGCCTTAATGATATTGGCGACCAGATTATTTTCTTCCCCATTGACTTGCTCTTTCTTTGACCTGTTCGTGAGTATAAAAATTGCCTTGTTCGATTTCTTTTTCCGAAGCTTCAAGCTCTTTATTATATTGCTCAATACTAATACGTTCGGTTGATACTTTTTTTCTGTACTTCAACATATTTTTAATTGCTTCTATAAATGGTTGGGTCTTTTACATTGCTCAACTCTTGCTGTATCCACTTTAAATCTGCAAGTAAATCCATAATATTTTGTATTTCTATAACAAAGATACTTTTTTATCTGCAAATTTTATTGCTAACTAAAAGGATGAAGGTGTCAATGCTTCTTTTGATAAAAAAACAGTACAGCGCCTAAAGGACATCCTCAATCTTGACAAGGAAACGCAAAGCGTTTTATTTAGGCTCATTGATACAATGATTAGGGATGCCAAAGCTAAAAAAGCTTATGCATGAAAAAAGCCACCCTAAAGTAGATTCCCTATCTTTTAATTATATCTCATTCACTTTAAAACGATATTGGGTTATCGATACTTATAGCTTTTAGAAGCTCTCCTATTCTTTTTAAATCATATGGGATTGCTTCATCTTTTAATTTTAATAAACGACGAACTTCCGTCAAATCATCAGATAACTGTCCCAAAGCAATGTCTTCGGGTTCAGAGTATGGTTGGTATATTTCTTTAGCCGATATGTCCCAATAAAAATCACTCTCTACCTCAATCTCATTACCTTTTTGCTGTCTTAAATTTGAAAGTAAAAGAGCTACAATTTCTTCTATTTCCTTAATGTTTATTTCATCTGTTTATAATTCTGTTTTATACTCAAAATGAGCGATTTAAAATAAGTTGCAAACACCAAGGAAATTAAATTTTCATCTTCAAGCTCTATGGCTTAATGCTCTGACCAATCTTCTTTTACTTTGGCATAAGCACTTTTAACAATAGGAATCATAGCTTTATCAACCTTTACTAATTTATCTAATACATTATTATACATTTCCTGTTGATTTTCTGGATGTGGACCATCGAAAAAGAATTTCCAAAAACTCTCAATTTTCAACTTACTTTTTTTCTTTAAAATTTGAGTGAATACATCGCTATTTTCAACAAAAAAATTATTAACCTTATTTTGTATGTGAGCTACATTGTCAGACTGCCAAACACCGTTCACAGATATATCAATTAACTTTTCAATGTAGTCTTTAGTTTCTATATACTTTGGTTGATAATCAACAATCTGTTCATAATTGTCATATAAATCTCCATAAACGACTTTCCCTTGATTTTCCTCATAGCCATAGATAACTTTGAAGTCTTTAAAATTGTTAGGAAACATTTTAAAAAAAGACACTTCACTCAAAGAGTCTTTCTCTTTTACAAACTGATTAAAATAGTGCTTTAAAAATAACACACTATCAATTCGTGTTTTTACTTCTTCTGCTTTTAGAGAGTAGTTCAAATTCTTTTGTTCAACAATATCAGTTTTTTCAACTTCTTGCCTTACTACTTTAGTAGTATTTAAAGTATCTAACGCATTGTTTACTTTCTCAATTTTTTGAGAACCTTTCTGTATTTCCTTTTTACTTTCTGTTTTACAGCCAAAAAATAAAATTAATGATATGTATATTATCGTATGTCGCATTATTAAATTAGTCTAAAAATGGAATCCCTCTATGAGGAAAATTATTATGAACTCTAACTCTGATATTTTTTATATCTATATCCTTAAAAGTAGCTCTTATTTCATTTAACTTTTTAACGCTACTACCAACAAAATCTTTACTTCGGGAACATCCAACCAAAATACATCCATCGGTGTTTTTAGGATAATTTCCATTATGTATTAAAATAGCTCTACTTGCAGCAACTTGGTCATTGAATAATTTAAGAACATTTTTATATGATGTACCATTATGTAAAGAAACATTGTAAACACCCGCAGGTATTCTTAATCTCATATTTGGCGTAGTAGTATCAGGACCTGGTCTTTCCAATGTATAACCACTAACATCCCCAAAAGTAAATGTCCCTGTAGTTGAATTCGATGTTTGGGTATCTCTATAAATATCAAAATAAGTTATGTTTGATATTTCAATAGCATCAAGAAAAGAAGTTATTAACTTAGGCATTTAATCACTAATGTTTTTAATTAGACATGGACTAGAGTTGACCATTCTGATGAGAAGGTTATCAAAAATATTTTCTTTCATAAAGCTTCTATTAAAACGATAACAATATTCATGTAAATAATCTTGCAGATCATTTACATGATGATGCACACCTCTAAGCCAAGCTTTCATATTCATAATAGCACGATGCAGATCAGGGAAATTTCCTCCTTTCTTTCCTGAGTATATTTGGGTTAGATTCTCAAAGTTCTTTTTTAATGGCTTGTATCCTGTCCATTTATCGGTAGTCACATCAGCTTTAGGTGCAATATGGTCTTCCATGAAAGCTCCAAGGTTCTTGGCATCAGCTTTTTCAATTACTCTGGCATACATTCTACTAATTCCTTTCTTTTTCTTCTCAATACCTATTACCACTAACTTTTTGTTATTATTCTTCCTGCCTTTAACTCCTGTCTCTTGACCACCAAAAACAGTTTCATCTACTTCAGCCTTACCTGTAATAGGATGATTTCCTGAACTTTTCATGGCTTTCATAACTTTTCGCTTGAAAGACCAACAGGTCTTTTGTCGTAAATTAAGTTTACGACTCAACTCAGTTGAAGTAATTCCTTTCTTGTTAGTACTTACAAAATAAACAATATAAAATGCCTTGAGTAAATCAAACTTAACTTGGTGGAATAGAGTCTGTGCTGTGGGAGATTCTACATAACGACAAGATGTACATTGACGCGAATGTGCAGCTTTACCAGAACAACTATGCCTATGACCACATTTTTTACATCTAAAACCTTTACCCCATTTAAGATTCACTAAATACAATATGCAATCTTCTGCACTTGAAAAGCGTTCTTGAAATTCAAATAAAGACAAGCTTTTAAATCTTTGCTCCATAATTCTTTATATTAATACCCTGAATTTACTCATATTTTAGATATTTACAAAATGCCTAAGTCAA
>JABSPM010000098.1 GCA_013215095.1 Flavobacteriaceae bacterium
AAATTAAAGGTAAATACCTACAACGATATTTAGATGAGTTCGTGTACAAGCTTAATCGTCGATATTTTGGAGATAAGCTATTTGATAGAGTAGTAATAGCAAGCATTACGGGATTATGACAAATAACGGATATTCAAAAAATTTAATAACAAATCAAAAAACTGTTCTGAAAACATATCTTTTTATTTGCTAATTTAATGATTCCACAATATTCGTGGTATAACCAACTAAAAAACAGGGAATAGCTAAATAAAAATCCTATATTTGTAATGAATCAATTTTTTTTACGAAAAAGCTGCATTTATTAGTTGAATACATCCTAAAATTATTTAACATGAGACATTTATTAATATTTATTCTAATTTTTATTTCAAAAATTATTAACGCACAAACTGTATATTTCTTTCCAGATCAAGACTCTTCAGATTTAAACACAAGCATTGAGTTTTCATATTTAATAAATTTTATTGGTAACGAAGAAGCAACTATTGAAATAATCGATGAAGTTATATTAGACGAAGATCATACTATTGGTAATAATATTCATTTGAAGTTTAGAAAGGGAGGGTATATTGCAGGTAACGGAGTTCTTACTATTAATTCTTCATTTGAATCAGGTTTATATAAAATTTTTGACGAAAACAAAACAATTGAAGGGAATTGCCAAATATCTTATGTTTATCCACAATGGTTTGGTGCAATATCAAATGATAACTTATCAGATGATGTTGCTATAAATAGGGCAATTATTTTTTCTAAAACTAGCTTTAAGAAAGCTGTTTTCATCCCTTCGGGTAAATATTTACTATCTAACCCTTTGATTTTGAAACCTAATGCTAGTATTGTGGGTGAAAATTTAAGAGGCACAATAATAGAAACCAAAGATGATTTTCAAGGTTCTGCTATGATCAAAACTGATGATGAATCATATTATAATAATATCGAAAATATTTTTTTGAGAAACGAATATGATTTTGACAACTTAGTAATGCTTCATACTAGACAACAATGGGAAGGCTCTTATGTCAAAAATATTCATTTATTCAATAGTGGTACCGTAAAAGGAGGGATTTGGCATACCGAAGGTAACGGCAGCAGCAGTAATCACGGTGGAGGTCAATATTCAATTGAAAATATAAATGTTTTTTATAGCAATGATAACAGTGGAGAATGTAAAAAAGAGTTTGTGAAATTAATAAACTCTGGAGGGCTTTTTTGTAGGAAGTGGAATATAAATCATAAGAACATGACATCCCATTCAGGACCCATGGTTCATCTAGAGGTATCTACCTTGATTATAGATGCAAGTGATATTCATATTGAAACAAGTCCTGGTAATAATTATCCATCTATAAAACTTGCTGGATCGTCTGGTTCCAGTTTAAATCTTACAAATTCAGATATTACACCATATACTGGTGAAACTTTCGAAGGCGACTTTGTAGGTATAGAAATTGATGTTACTCAAGATTCCCACAACTCAGCAGAATGGAGTATTGAAAATGTAGTCTTAAAATCAGGAGGTGGTGGATCTTGGTATGTTGATTATAAAATACCGATTAGACTAAAGATGTTAGAGAATAATGAAATTATAACTAAAGACGTATTAAATTTTGAAAATACTGACAATAGAAATTACACAGTAATTAGAAAATTCACCAACACTGAAATATCGCTAAATAAACACCCTGTTGATCCACAATTCCAAAATGCAATTGGAATTAAAGAGGGAATAATTAATCAACAAACAATAGGAACTTTAAACACAGGTGAATCTAGAAAAATTTTCACACCTCATGTTATGAATAATAGTAATAGAGAATTTGGGATAGAAGAATATACATTAAGTTCTGGCAACAATTATCAAGCGAAAGGATATTTAGTATTCATATCTGCTATAGATAATTGGGGCACTCCAAAAGGCGGTCTTTATCAAGTTATCACAACTTTTTATGAGGGAACCTTAAGATCAAATATCATACCCATATCTAATGATAGTTCTTCAAGTGGTTTAGATTTATCCATAAACAATCAAAATGAGCTTATAGTCACAAATAACTCCCCGAGAAGACTTACAAGAACAAGTTTAATTATTATTGGAACTGGAACAGAAAAGCAGTAAATCGCTTAATTGAAAAATGACTTTTCCTAGCATATTGAACTTAGAACGGAAATTTGATGTTCTGAAGGTGACTTAGTAATTAGTAAGGATTATAAAAAGCGCTACTGGACAATTGTGGAACCTAAATAGGGCTTTCGGATTTATAATCAAATTTCACATTAGAACTTTGTTGCAAGTGATAAATTTTGATTATTTGAGCCACTCTAAAAGTAGGGTTCCTTGAATTCGACTAAATAAATGTAATTTTTTATAACGCAGATACATAATTTCTCAAAAAGCAATTCTATTTTTAAATCAATTTTTACACGAATTACGAAGTACTTCCAAACAACAAGATCGACTTCGTTTTAGAAAAAACATAGAACGTATTGGTGAAATTCTAAGTTACGAAATGAGCAAATCACTAGATTTTACAACCCAAACTACACAAACACCTTTAGGGCAAAAAGAAACTGCTTTAGCTCAAAATGACATTGTCATCTGTTCAATTTTAAGAGCTGGAGTACCATTACACCAGGGCGTAATGAATTACTTTGATAATGCTGATAGCGCTTTTATTTCTGCTTATAGACATCATAAAACTAACAGCTCTGATTTTGAAATTATAGTGGAGTATGTTGCCTGTCCTTCTCTAGAAAACAAAACTTTGGTTTTGGTTGACCCCATGTTGGCTACAAGACAATCTTTAACACTAACCTATGAGGCCCTATTGCGCTACGGCACTCCAAAAAACGTGTACCTTATTAGTGTTATAGGCGCTAAAAAAGGTGTCGATTTTGTGTCCCAAAATTTTGATAGTACTACACAACTTTGGATTGCTGACATTGACGATGTTCTTGATGAAAACGGCTATATTGTACCAGGTTTGGGTGATGCTGGCGATTTGGCTTTTGGAAGCAAATTACAGAAATAATAGAATTATTAGCGTCGTGATAATAAAGCCCATGTATAATTCTGAGATCCATTTCTTTTTTCTTGTTTCTATGTAATTTGCCATAATAATAGCTAACGGAGCAAATGCAAATATAAATTCACTTCCATTTTTATCTGGCGACAGTAGGCTTGCAAATATCCCAAGTAAAAAGGCTATAAAAACAACGGCAAATGACGCTTTTATACTTTGAGTTTGGTCTCCTATTGTTTTATAATAAAATAGTGCAGACCAAAATCCTAAAACTAACAACATCACAATCCCTACACTGATGGACAGATTATTGTAAAGCGAAACATCCAAACTTACACCTGCATAAAGCTGCTCTATCTTTCCAAAACCATTTTCGGTAAGGCTATAATAACATGCACATAACAGTGCTACTGTGCCAAAACCCAAAAACGGAACAAGCCAATTTTTGATATCTTCAATAGCATATATAAGTAATGCTAAAAGGATTAACACAAAAAACAATATTGACCAAAAATAGAATAACGAAGCTATTGCAATCCAAAATGCAGCATCAAAAAGTTTTTTCTTAGTATTGGTTTTGCGCTTTAAACTTACAATTCTTCGCATCGCTAATAGGACAAAACAATTGGACAGCACCATTGAATCTTCTTGAAGCGTTTCTGGAATAATGACTAAAAAAAGGCTAAACAAAAGAACACTATAACTGTTGTTTTGGGTTAACCTATTCTTACTTACAAAAAAAAGGAGTACTCCAATAGACACTGCTAAGACCAAAAACATCCCCGTTTCTTTTGCTATAGTAAACAGGTTCAACTGCAGCTCTGTATTAAAACACCTAAGTAAAATAAAGCTGCAGAGTGTTAAAATTAATACGATTACAAAATGAATAGGTTTAGATATACTAAAAAAGCTTGTTATCATTTAAAGAGTTAATTATATTTGCAGTGTAAATATATTAAGATTATGCTTAGAGATTTCTTTTACGGTATTGAAGACTTATTTGAAACTATCCTAATTTTCCCAATGAATGATATTGCTAAATTAGAGTTAGAAAACTGGTGGATAGCAAATTCTGCAACATGGTTATTTGTTGTTATTGGTATTGTTGCTTTTGTATATTGGATGGGTCAATTAAAAAAGTTTAATGACAATAACGAAGAGAACAAGACGATTTCGTCTCACTCTTTCCTATAAGTCAAAACCTAAATCTTTACGATAGTACATCTTATCGAAATGTAGTTTTTCTATATTTTGATAGGATTTTTTTAGTGCTTCATTGTAGTCTTCACCATAAGAGGTAATCGCCATTACGCGCCCTCCAGAAGTTACAATATTTCCATTCTCCTCTTTCGCTCCTGCATGAAATACGATCGCATCTTCTATAGCTTCAATTCCAGAAATTACTTTTCCTTTTTCGTATGACTCAGGATAACCTCCAGATACTAGCATTACGGTTGTTGCAGCTCTGTCATCAATTTGAATAGTTTTAGTATCTAAAGTTTGGGTATTAAATGTAGCAAATAACTCTACCAAATCACTTTTCAACCTAGGCATAACCACCTCTGTTTCAGGGTCTCCCATTCTTACGTTATATTCTATAACCTTAGGTTCGTCTCCAACTTTGATTAGTCCAATAAAGACAAATCCTTTGTAATTTAGTTTGTCTTTCTGAAACCCTTCAATAGTAGGTTTTACAATATTGTTTTCTATTTTTTCTAAGAACGTTTCATCAGCAAAAGGCACTGGCGAAATAGCGCCCATTCCTCCTGTATTTAATCCTGTGTCGCCTTCTCCAATACGTTTGTAATCCTTTGCCGTTGGTAATATTTGGTAATTCTTTCCGTCCGTCAAGACAAAACAACTTAACTCAATACCATCTAAAAACTCTTCAATGACCACTTTAGAACTTGCATCTCCAAACTTTGCATCGACCAACATATTGGCCAGTTCTTGCTTGGCTTCTTCTAAGTCTTCAATAATTAAGACCCCTTTACCAGCCGCTAACCCATCGGCTTTTAACACATAAGGTGATTGCAATGTTTCCAAGAACTTTTGACCTTGAGCAACGGTGTCTTTTGTAAAACTCTCATATGCCGCGGTTGGAATATTATGACGCATCATAAATTCTTTGGCATACTCCTTACTTCCTTCTAATTTCGCCGCTTCTTGTGTTGGTCCAACGACAATAATATGTTGTAATTGCGCGTCATTTAAAAAGAAATCATGCACCCCATTAACTAGTGGGTCTTCTGGCCCTACCACAACCATTTCAATCACTTCTTTTAAAACGAAAGACTTTATTGCTTGAAAATTATTTATATCAATAGGAACATTTGTTGCAATTTTCGATGTACCCGAGTTCCCTGGGGCCACAAATAAATTACTACATTGTTCACTTTGTGCTATTTTCCAAGCAAATGTATGTTCTCGTCCTCCTGAGCCTAATACTAAAATATTCATTGTGTTGTGTTTTGGATATTTCGCAAAAATAATTGCTTTTACGCTCAAAAAATAATTAATTTACAAAAACATTAAAGCCGGTTTAATCGTGCGAATATTTGACCTATCATTACGACTTAACGGATTTCATATCAAAAAAGCAAAAATTGCTCTTGAAACCATAAAATCCATAGATGCTAATGCTTTTCAAGTCTATGTTGAGGACAAGAAAAGTGCTATTGTCAACTATCATCTTGAGCATAATAAATTTTATAAATCCCTTGGTAAAACAATAGATTTAGACGATTGGAATAGTGTACCCGTAATGACCAAAAGAGATTTACAACGACCTCTAGAACAGCGCCTGTCTGAAGGGGTTAGCAAAGACAACTGCTACATTAACAAAACCTCTGGTTCTTCTGGAGACCCTTTCATTTTTGCTAAAGACAAGTGGTCTCACGCCTTAACTTGGGCTGTAATCCAAGATCGGTTTGGTTGGTATAACATTAACTTTAATTATTCTAAGCAAGCGCGATTTTACGGAATTCCTTTGGATAAAAAAGGATATTATAAAGAACGTTTGAAAGATTGGTTTAGTAATCGTTATCGTTTTTCGGTATTTGATTTGAGCGACGCTTCTTTTGAACGCTACTTAAAAGCCTTTTCAAAAACCCGATTTAATTATATTAATGGCTATACAAGTGTCATGGTACAATTTGCCAAGTTTTTAAAACGAAAAAACATTATACTAAAAGACGTTTGCCCAAGTATCGCGTTTTGTGTAGTAACTTCAGAAATGCTTTTTGACTCTGACAAAGTGCTTATGGAGGTACAATTTGGAGTCCCTATTGTTAATGAATATGGTGCTTCTGAGCTCGACCTGATTGCTTTTCAAAATCCAGAACAACAATGGCAAATTAATAGCGAAACACTATATGTTGAAATATTAGACGATGATAATGTTGTTTTGCCTTATGGGCAAGAGGGACGTATTGTTATAACCTCTCTATACAATACAGCCCATCCTTTTATTCGTTATGATATTGGTGATATTGGTATTCTATCAACGAAAAGCACCTCAAAATTACCTATTTTAAAAAAGTTGGTTGGACGCACCAATGATATCATAAAGCTTCCAAGCGGAAAGACATCTGCAGGGTTATCTTTTTATTATATTACTAAAAGTATTATAGAGAATGATGGTAAAGTCAAAGAATTTACTGTTGAACAATTAACCCCATCGGAGTTTAAAATCAATTATGTAAGCACGCAGCCAATTAATGACTTACATGAAGCAAATATTCGAACAGAAATTGCAAAATACCTTGAACCTGGTTTACGAATAAAGTTTGAACGCATTACCGTATTGAAACGCTCTAAAGGCGGCAAACTAAAACAGTTTACATCACATGTCAAAGACTAATAAAGTTTTAATTATAACGAATTACTTCCCTCCTGAAAGAGGAGCGGCTTCTAATCGTATTTTTAGTCTTGCTGAAGGGCTAAAAAAATACAACAAGCACATTACAATTGTTACGCCTTTACCCAACTATCCAAAAGGACGTATTTTTCCAGAGTATCGTGGCAAACTTCGCTTAACTCAAGAAGAAGACCAAATGACTATTCATCGCTTATGGGTTTTTGCGAGTAATTCCAAAAACAAATTTATACGTCTATTTGCCATGCTATCTTATAGTTTTAGTCTTATTTGTTTCTTTACATTCAAAAAAACACCTCAAAAAGTTATCATACAATCCCCGCCGTTAATTGTTGCTTTTATTAGCATTTTATTTTTGAAACGAAAACGGCGGCAACTCATTCTCAATGTAAGCGATTTATGGCCAAAAGCTGGTTTAGATCTGGGTGCTTTCAAAAAAAACAAAACCTTTAAACTCCTAGAACGCATGGAGCGTTTTAATTACAAAAACTCTGATTTAATTTTGGGTCAAAGTCATGAAATATTAGATCATATTGCTGCTCTTTTGCCGAACAAAAAAACATTGTTATATAGAAATTTTCCAGACTTTCCAGTACCTAACATCCAATCCAATTCTGCGAATAGATTACCCTTAAAATTGGTATATGCTGGCTTATTAGGCGTGGCACAAGGTGTTCATAAACTCATGTCTCAATTAGATTACGATCATATTGAGTTTCATATTTATGGTAGTGGTGCAGAAAGTTCGCAAATCAAAGACTTTATTAAATTGCATCCCCAGCTACCAATACACTACCATGGAGAAATCTCTAGAGAAGCTTTACATGGTATTCTACCCCAGTATGACCTTACCATTATCCCTTTATCCCTTCGCATTTATGGCTCGGTTCCTTCAAAAATATTTGAATATGCACGATTAGGGCTTCCTATGATTTATTTTGGAGGCGGCGAAGGCGGAGCGCTTATAAAGACAAACAAATTAGGTTGGTCTATACCTCCAGGCGACTATAAGGCACTAAACAAAACACTAGGTCAAATCACAAAAGAAGATCTTGATGCTCACTTTAGGAGTCATATTCAAAATAAAGCTATAGAATGTTTTAACTTTGATAAACAACTACAAGCGTTATCTGTGCATCTTTAATAAGCTTTTTCTTCTCCTTTAATGGCATTTAAAAAGGTTTTAATAACGATCTTTATATCCAAGAGTAACGACCAGTTCTCTATATAAAAAATATCATATCTAACGCGACCTATAATATCTTTATCGCTTTCAACCTCACCTCTATATCCACTTGTTTGAGCTAGACCAGTGATTCCTGGCTTTACTAAATGTCGCACCATAAACTTGTCAATCTTTTTAGCATACATGTTAGTATGACTTACCATATGCGGTCTAGGGCCAACTACAGACATATCACCAAAAAGCACATTATAAAACTGTGGCAGCTCATCAATACTTGTTTTTCTTAAAAAACGACCTACTTTTGTTACTCTAATATCATTTCTCGTGGCTTGATGCAAGTTTGCGTTCTTATTTGGCATCATAGATCTAAACTTATAGCAATCAAACTCTTTATAATTAAAACCATTACGTGATTGTTTAAAGAAAATAGGACCTTTAGATTCTAACCTAATAAAAAATGCAATAATTGGAGTTAACCATGACAGCAAGAAAAATATAACTATACATGAAAATAGGATATCAAACGCCCGTTTTATAACCACATTAATAGATTCATTTAAGGGAATATTTCTAAGGGATAAAATTGGAATATAAGAATAATACTCATACTTCATTTTCTTAGAATAAATCTCTTTATTGTCTGGTATGAATTTTAATGTTTTTAGATTATTATCTGCAAAATCAATAATATGATTTATTTGCTCTGGGCTTAACTCCGAAATAGAGCAATAAATTTCATCTATATATTTTTCATTAATGTATTCGAAACTTTTTTCCAATTCCTCTTCAGGGTTATTTTTGAGACAAAATGTCTTCTTATGCGTATAACCATACTCTGGGTTATTTTTAAAAAAACTTTCTAAATGTTTGGTGTTTTTGTTTTCTCCAAAAATTACGGTATTTCTATAGTTACCTCCAAATTCTGTACGGTATTTTTGAAGCAAGTAACAGATGGTGAATTTGAATATTGTAATTAACCCAAAGGCTACAAACACATAGTTAAACACTTGTCCTGGTTGGATTTCCAAAGTATTATTATATCCAGAAAAGGCAAACAATATTAGGGTAAAAAAGACCATTTGTCTAATTATTAGCGCGGCAATTGTAACTTTCCTAGTATATCTATAAACGTGGTAAAACTTAGAGAAAATAGACAGTACAATCCATGAAAAAGAAATTAAACTCACAAACCAAAATAAATCTAAATCTTTAAAAAAGTATAATAATGCCAAACCATTGATTATACTTAAATCAATTAAATATGATATTGGCCTTAAATAGCCTGAGTATCTTCCGTATTTGAATAAATTCATCAGCGTTTTATGTGACTTGAAAAGTCTTTATGTTCTCTTTTAAATAGTTTTTCTTGAGATAAATTCTTAAAGTACGCAAAAACTTTTTGCATTCCAACTTCTCGTGAAATTTTTGGCTCCCAATCTAATACTTTTTTAGCCAGAGCGATATCTGGTTGTCTTTGCAACGGGTCATTTTTAGGCAATTCCTTGAATACTATTTTTTGCGAAGCATTGGAGATTTTCATAATTTCTTTGGCAAATTCTAAGATTGTTATTTCCTGTGGGTTTCCAATATTTACTGGATAAGCGTAATCACTCAATAACAATCTATAAATCCCTTCAACTTGGTCATCTACATAGCAAAAAGATCGTGTTTGTCCTCCATCTCCAAAAACCGTAATATTTTCTCCTCTTAATATTTGACCAAAGAAAGCTGGCACCACTCTTCCATCATTCAAACGCATTCTAGCACCATATGTATTAAATATACGAGCAATTCTAGTTTCTACAGCATGAAATCTATGATACGCCATTGTAATCGACTCTTGAAACCTTTTGGCTTCATCATAGACTCCCCTTGGCCCTATGGTATTAACGTTTCCATAATAATCTTCCTGTTGTGGATGCACAAGAGGGTCGCCATAGACCTCTGAAGTAGATGCTATTAAGATTCTTGCTTTTTTTGCCTTAGCTAAGCCCAACAAGTTATGGGTTCCTAAAGACCCAACTTTAAGGGTTTGAATTGGAATTTTTAAATAATCTATGGGGCTTGCTGGAGATGCAAAGTGCAATATATAATCTAAAGGGCCATCAATACGAACAAATTCTGTTACATCGTGGTGAAAAAATTCAAAATTTTCGTGTTTAAATAAGTGTGCGATATTATCTTCATCTCCAGTTATAAAATTATCCATTCCAATAACCTTATAACCTTCTGAAATAAATCGATCACACAAATGAGATCCTAAAAACCCCGCAGCTCCTGTTATTAAAACACGTTTCATGATTATCTAATTTCTTTTCTTCCTATAGAACTATAACTCATTCCCTCTTTTTCTAAATCATCTAAATCGTATAAATTTCTACCATCAAAAATTATAGGATGCTTTAGATGTGCTTTCAATTTTTTAAAATCGGGTGTTCTAAAAATGCTCCATTCTGTACTAATGACTAATGCATCTGCATTTTTGGTCGCCTCATACATACCTGAGGAATAGCTTAATGTATTACCATATTTTAGCTTTACATTATTCATCGCTTCTGGATCAAAGACATTGATTTTTGCGCCCATATCCAATAATTCATCAATCATATACAAGGCTGGTGCCTCTCTAATATCATCTGTTTCTGGTTTAAAAGACAACCCCCAGAATGCAATTGTTTTGCCTTTTAAATTATTATCAAAATAGGCTTGAATTCTTGGAATAAGTATTCGTTTTTGTTCGTCATTAACTCGAATAACAGATTCTAATATATCAAAGTTATAATCTTGATCTAAACCAGATCTAAAAAGCGCTCTCACATCCTTTGGAAAACAAGACCCTCCGTAACCAATACCTGGAAATAAAAAACGTTTCCCAATTCTAGAGTCTGTTCCCATACCTAATCTCACTTTATCAACATCTGCGCCAACCTTTTCGCAAAAGTTAGCAATTTCATTCATAAATGTAATTTTTGTTGCCAAAAAGGCATTTGAAGCATACTTGGTGAGCTCTGCGCTTTTTTCATCCATAACAAGTATTGGATTACCAGATCTCACATAAGGTTTATATAGCTTTTGCATTAATGCAGTAGCTCTTTCAGAACTCGAACCTATAATAATACGTTCAGGTTTTAAAAAGTCCTCTACAGCGAAGCCTTCTCTTAGAAATTCTGGATTAGATACAACGTCGAATTCAACATTAGTTTCATTAGAAATCACCTCTTTTACTTTGTCTGCTGTTCCAACAGGCACCGTACTTTTATCTACAATAACTTTATAATCTTTTATATTCTGACCAATTGTTTTGGCCACATCTAAAACATAAGATAAATCTGCAGATCCGTCTTCATCTTTTGGCGTTGGCAAAGCTAGTATAATGATTTCGCCATGTGCTAGACCTTCATTTAATGAGGTAGAAAATGTTAAACGCTCTGCATTTATATTTCTTTGAAAAAGAACATCTAACTGTGGCTCATAAATAGGCACATTTTTGTTCTTCATTTTTTCTATTTTTTCTTGATCTATATCAATACAAAGAACATTGTTACCAGTTTCGGCTAAGCAAGTTCCTGTGACAAGCCCAACATAACCAGTTCCTATTACCGAAATTTTCATTGATTTTCTTTTTTTTCTATATGTTTTATTCTAAAAACCTCTTTTAATAGTACCATGTAAATAACTACCGAAGCATTTAAAAAAAAATTTCCAGTCGTAAAAATAAGTAATGCTAGTAGTACTAGAAAAAAAATATATAAAGAATTTATTTTAAATGAAATTAAGGCCTTAAAATAAAAATACAAATATAATACGGTGCCGATTAGTCCAAAAAAATATAATAAATCAAATAATCCCAACTGAGCTCTTGAAGAAATATCATTAACTCCACCAAAAGCATAATTGATCAGCGTCCATTGCTTTTCTATAAATGGTAAAACTTGATCTACTAATAGTTGATTCCGAAATGATAATATCGATGTTAAGAGATCATGTTCTTCGGCTATTATCCTAAATTTTGTTTCTAATTTTAGTCCTGTAAAAACTCCAAGACCTATTAAGAGTGTAATCAGTCCTATTTTTTTTATTTTATTTACATCTGTTTTAACAAAAATATACCCAAAGTAAATTCCCATTAACACAAACACCAAATACAATGATTTTGTACCTACTAATATACCCGCTGTTAAAACTAAAAGTGCTTGCCAATTAATTACTATTCTTACTTTATATTTATTGATATAGTAAATGATTGCAATAAAATACACATAGGAACTAGTAGCAGAAGAGGTCAGTAATCCATTATAACCATATCTAGTTTTATACGTCTTAAAAATAGGAATATCAAAAAAAAAGCCTAATAGTATTAATAGTGAGTTAAAGAGAATAATATATTCAAAAACTAAGGCTGCATTTTTTACTTTGCTTCCACTTAACTTTAATTCTCTAAAAAACAACAACATCAAAATTGCAAAAACATATTTTAAAACATTTATTAGGACATGCTTCTCAAAATTAGGGTTTATATAATATTGACCAACCACAAAGCAAACCATTATTAACACAATACCTACAAGACTTTTATAGTTTTGTTTCACTAAAAATAAAAATGCTATTAATATTACTAAAACTTTTAAATAGGCAGTCCAAACAAAACTTTCATAATATCTAGAAATATAAATCTTGTTTATACTTTCAGATATATAAAAAAGTAATAATAATGCTGAAAGCATATTAAAAGGCGCTATATCTATTTTTGATTTCAGTACTCTTAAAGCATTCATTTTTATTTATTTACTCATGTTTCACACCCATTATCTACAGGGTTTTAGACAAAAATGAATAACATGAAAACCAAGGTTAATCCTTGATTTTATTATATCTTGTAAGTTACAAAAGAAAAAACATACTACATTACGAAGATATTGCAAAAATAAAAGAGATAAAAGGAAAATTTAGCGAATTATGGCTTAGTTCCGAATACTTACAATCACATCTAAGTATTTTGGGTTTCAACAAAAATTAAAAACAAATTTATGGACTACCAAATTTATTAGATGGTCCATTGGTAGGAGAAGTAACTGCTAAAACGGTCGTGTATAAGGGTGACTTTATAGATATCCAATAGCCCGATGTCGTTCATCGATTCTTTGCCTCGCTTTAGATGATGAGCAAAAAAACTAATGACCTTGTTGCTCATTACATGCATCCAACTGTTGTTCCCATTAAAACGAAGCCCTGTTTCATCAGCGTGCAGATAAGTACTTTGTAATAAGTGTTGTTTTACTT
>JABSPM010000099.1 GCA_013215095.1 Flavobacteriaceae bacterium
AAATTAAAGGTAAATACCTACAACGATATTTAGATGAGTTCGTGTACAAGCTTAATCGTCGATATTTTGGAGATAAGCTATTTGATAGAGTAGTAATAGCAAGCATTACGGGATTATGACAAATAACGGATATTCAAAAAACTTAATCAATTTTTAGTGTAATAAATACACGTTTTATTACTAAAAAATTAGTGTTTTATAGTGTTTTTGGCTTGAACTAAATTATAATAAAGTATAATTATAGGATAAAATACTTTATTTTTGGAAAAATTTAAAGTGTGATGGTAGATGACGTACTTTAATATTTAAACACATGAAAAAGAAAATATTAATTGTTTTTGGGACAAGACCAGAAGCTATAAAAATGGCACCTTTGATAAGAGAGTTTCAAAAACATCCTAATGAATTTGAGACCAAAGTTTGTATAACTGCTCAGCACAGAGAAATGTTAGATCAGGTATTGTCATTTTTTGAAATTATACCTGATTTTGATTTGGATTTGATGAAACCAAATCAAAACTTATACAATCTTACTTCTGATATTTTAATAAACTTGAAGTCTGTATTAGAGGAATTTACACCGCATTATGTGTTTGTCCATGGAGATACAACAACCACTATGGCTACTAGTATTGCTGCTTTTTATTCTGGAGCAAAAATTTGCCATGTTGAAGCAGGGTTAAGAACACATAATTTGCAATCACCTTTTCCTGAGGAAATGAATAGATGTGTAACAGGTGTTGTCGCAGATATTCATTTTTCACCAACACAAGCTTCAAAGAATAACCTGTTAAAAGAGGGAAAAGATGAGGGAAGCGTAAACGTAACAGGTAATACAGTTATAGATGCTTTGCTATACAGCGTTGAAAAAGTTAATGGAAATGACTTTATTGATGCAGAAATAGAGTTTTTAAAGAAGTGTGTTGAAGTTGATAAAAAACTTATTTTGGTTACAGGGCATAGGAGAGAAAATCATGGAGATGGATTTATAAATATTTGCAAAGCACTAAAGCAAATTGCTGAAGACCATAAAGATTGTCAAATTATTTATCCAGTGCACTTAAATCCAAATGTTCAGAAACCAGTGTATGAACTTTTAGAAGGAATAAATAATATTCAGTTAATAGCTCCTTTATCTTACCCTTCTTTTGTTTGGCTAATGGAAAAATCATATCTCATAATTACTGATAGCGGGGGTATCCAAGAAGAAGCTCCAAGCTTAGGAAAACCTGTATTAGTAATGCGAGACACTACAGAACGTCCTGAGGCTGTTGAATCAGGAACAGTTGTATTAGTTGGTACAGATACAGAAAAAATATATCACGAAGCTCAAAAGCTTCTAAATGATAACGAAGCTTATCATAAAATGAGTTTTTTACATAACCCATATGGAGATGGTAAAGCTTGTAGAAGTATTGTTAAGCACATTAAAAATATAGAATTAACCCCAGTTTAAAAAAATATGAGTACACCAAACTCTTCTGAAGTTATAATGATAGGCTTAGGTTATATTGGACTACCTACAGCTGCGCTTATTGCAAAAAATAAAACCAAAGTTCATGGTGTTGATATCAACCCAAAAGTTGTTGAGACCATAAATCAGGGCAAAATTCATATTGCGGAACCAGAATTAGATACAATTGTTGCGGAATCTGTGAAAGAAGGATTTCTTAAAGCGGCTACAACACCAGTAGAAGGAAACGTTTATTTAATCGTAGTTCCAACGCCATTTAAAGGTAAAAATGAGCCTGATATTTCCTTCGTTGAATCGGGTACACGTGCTATTTTGCCATTATTAAAAGAAGGAGATTTATATATTATTGAGTCCACTTCTCCAGTTGGCACTACAGAGAAAATGATGAATCTTGTTTACTCTGAACGCCCAGAATTGAAAGATAAAATATACATAGCTTATTGCCCAGAAAGAGTGCTTCCTGGAAATGTAATGTATGAGTTGGTTCATAATGACCGTGTTATTGGAGGCGTAAATCAAGCCTCTACAGAAAAAGCGGTAGAATTTTATGAGCAATATGTCACAGGAGCGCTGCATAAAACTAATGCACGTACAGCAGAAATGTGTAAGCTGGTTGAGAACTCTTCTAGAGATGTACAAATTGCATTTGCCAATGAGCTATCGTTAATCTGTGATAAAGCGGATATTAATGTTTGGGAATTAATAGAATTAGCTAATAAACATCCAAGAGTTAATATACTACAACCTGGATGTGGGGTAGGTGGTCATTGTATTGCTGTTGACCCTTATTTTATAGTTTCAGACTACCCAATGGAGTCTCAAATTATAGGAAAAGCAAGAGAGATTAATAATTACAAGTCTTTTTGGTGTGCAGAAAAAGTACAAAATGCTAAGTTGGAATTTGAATTAAAACATAAAAGAAAACCAAGTATTGCTTTAATGGGATTGGCATTTAAACCCAATATTGATGATTTGAGAGAGTCCCCAGCAAAATATATTGCTCAAAGGGTATTACAAAATGCTAATAATGAAGCATATTTTATAGTTGAACCAAATATAGATTCGCATACAGTTTTTAAACTTACAGACTATAAAAAGGCTGTTGAAGACGCAGATATAATTGTTTATTTAGTTGCGCATGACGAATTTAAGACACTTATATCTTCTGAGGATAAAGTAGTATTAGATTTTTGCGGAGTTTTAAACTAAACTACTATGGACTAAAGTGCTACAGGTTTTCAAATCTGACTAAAGTCAACAGTACGGAGTAATCGCAAGCATTACTTAGCAAAATGTAATATTCAATATATTAGCTAAAACTCATTTTGCTCTATAAAATCTTTAGAAACTAAATTGAGAAGTACTAAATTAAATAGTTTTAGCTAAATTTAAGACCAATAAAACCTTATCAATGAGTCGTAGAATAGCACTATTAAACACTTTTGTAGATAATTATAATATGGATGAAACTATAGATATTATAAATCAATCTATAAAAGATGGAAAGAAGCTCAATCATGTAGTTGTAAATGCAGCTAAAGTTGTATCACTACAAAAAGATTTAAAGTTAAGGCAGAGTATTAATGAGTGTGATTTAATCAATGCAGATGGGCAAGCTGTAGTGTGGGCTTCAAAGATTCTAAAAAAACCACTAAAAGAAAGAGTTGCAGGTATTGATATTATGGAACAATTGGTCAGACTTGCATATGAAAAAAAATATAAAATTTTCTTTTTTGGGGCTAAAGAAAATGTTGTTAAACAAGTTGTAGAGACGTATAAAGACAAATATAATTCTGAAATTATAGCAGGATATAGAAATGGTTATTTTGATGTATCTGAGGAATCTGCTATAGCAGAAGAGATTAGTAGAAGTGAAGCAGATATTTTGTTTGTTGCAATTAGTTCCCCTACCAAAGAAAACTTTTTATACAATAATCGAGAATTGTTAAAACAGGTTAGTTTTACTATGGGTGTTGGAGGAAGTTTTGATGTCGTTTCTGGTTTGGTAAAACGCGCACCGCTTTGGATGCAAAAATCAGGATTAGAATGGTTTTACAGATTTTTGCAAGAACCAGGTAGAATGTGGAAACGTTATCTCACAACAAATTCTAAGTTTATTTATTTGGTACTTAGAGCGCGTTTTTCTTAAAGGTTGTAAAATTGTGATGCTTTACGTGGTTTGCAATAAAAGCTTTGGTCTTTTGTAAAGAATAAGGGGTAAAAGCTTTTGGATGTCCTATAATTACAAAGTGCGCATTTTCATTTGTATTTTTAATATATTTTTTAAATGCTTTTTCTAGAAAATTAGCTTTATAACCATCAATAGAAACTACACTATTTGAATAAGTTGTCATAAGCCTGAGAATTTCTTTCTTTGGCTTTTTTATTGCACTTCCTTTACCATAAGATACATGCTGTTCAGATTTTTTTAATTTTTCTAAAGCAAATCGCCAAAAAAACAAAGGACTTACCTTAGAAGAACTGATGGGATATTCTATAAACCTTCCATTTGATTCTTCCACTACCAAATTAGATTCAAAGCGATATATTGTTTTATATTGAGGAACTTTTTTGAAGTCATAGAACTGATTCGAGGATTCATAATATCCATTAGGGTAAGTCGTACTATCAATAAAAACATTACAATCAGCTAAGGCATCTTTAATATGTGAAAAAGGCTGAGCACTCCATCCACCTGCCCGATAGGCTATAGGAGTAGTTCCAGAGATTCTAGATAAGGTGCTGTAATATTTGGTAATGATGTGATAAGCTTCTGCTTTGCTAAAATCTTGCAGTCGATATTGAGAGGTGTCAAAAACCCATTTCTTACCATCATATATTGTGTTTTCCCAATGCGGGTGAATGTGTAGTTCTATAGCATGTCCACTATTACCAAGATATTCAATTTGTTGGCAAATTTTATCATAGTCTTTCTGTAATTGAGGAAAATTACTTTTAAAGTTCTCAAGTTGCACTAAATATCCAACATCCACAAAAATAACTAATTTAATATTGTAAGGATTAACAATAGCTAAAAGATCATTAGTGGGTTTTATAAAACAATCTTCAACAGAGCCGCTGTGATCGCCAAAAAACATTTCATAATCCAAAGTAATATAGATATTCATAGACTAGACTTTGTAGTTATTTAAAATCATAATAGGGAGGGCTAATATATAATATAAAATTTGCTTGGGTCTGGAAATATTTTTTTTCCAAGCAAAGTCTTTTTTTATAGCAATGGATTTATTAGATTTTAATCTATTGCCTCCAATAATATGCGGCATAACAAAATCTGAAGCTATTATTTCATCATACCTTTGGTCTATAAGAGCATAGACTTTATGAAGGGTTTCTTCTGGATTTTCTATAAGGTCTTCGTATTTAATCTTAACAACATCCTTAAATAGCCAAGCGCAAATTTGCCCAAAAATATTTGTTAATAGATAATATAGGATAGTATTTAAAGGACCTCTCGTCGTTTGTACTTTTTTACTAAAGGAATGAATAACTCCTCTAACATCTCTTATGACATAAACCCCTTTTACATTTAAGAATTTAAGTTGTTTCAAAAGTAAAAAACGCCCAATGTATTTTGAAGAGTCTAAAAACCAAGTTGACTTTTCAGAGGCCAAGGCCTTGAATAAAATTTCTTGCGATTTAGAGTAATCTGAAGATGCGTTTTTCCCTAAAAACACAAAAGGAATAAACCTATGTTGCTCCTCATAGTTCTGAGCTTGACTTAAAGTACTTAAATCTTCTTGAGTTAGCTCCATTTTAGACAACACATGTTTCCAAAAATCACAATCTTCCAATCTTTCACCACAAGAACATTTTAATTTTTCTTTAATATATGAATAAACCTGATGCAATTCTCCTAAAGTATGAATCTGCATTGTGCTATTTAAAATAGTTGCAAGTAAGGTGGTGCCGCTACGACCAGAACCCAACAGATAAATGAGGTTTTTAGACAAAGGATTTGTTTTTAAGATATTTGGTGATTATTAAAATTAATTCAAATAAACGAATTTTTTGATAGTGCAAAGCTATTAATAGCTTAGTTTTGTGCAAAATAAAACGAATGAATTTAGAGATATATCTTAAAATTGCTGTCAATGCTGCTCTAGAAGCAGGCGCTAAAATAATGGAGATATATGATTCGGTTGTTGAAGTGAAATACAAAGAGGATAAATCACCGCTTACTCAAGCTGATAAAGAAGCCAATACTATTATAAATAATTATCTCATCCCTACTGAAATTCCAATTATTAGTGAAGAGAATAAGCAAATTGATTTTGAGACCCGAAAACAATGGAGGTTCTGTTGGATTGTGGATCCTTTAGATGGAACTAAAGAGTTCATAAAACGAAATGGAGAATTCACGATTAATATTGCTTTAGTAGATAACAGAAAGCCTGTGTTAGGAGTTATTTATGTGCCAGTATTAAAAGAATTATACTTCGGCGATACTGTTGATAAGACAGT
Organism: Flavobacteriaceae bacterium; assembly: GCA_013215095.1. Classification (GTDB taxonomy): domain Bacteria; phylum Bacteroidota; class Bacteroidia; order Flavobacteriales; family Flavobacteriaceae; genus DT-34. The sequence goes on from JABSPM010000099.1 coordinate 5,960, forward strand.
TTTCAAAGCTATACTTAGTAAACATCAAAATTCCTTTGAATCTATAATGAAAAAGAAGACCAAAATAGGTCCCAAACAAAGGACTGATTTAATCCAAGTTGTTGGAAGTCGTTCCCATATGAGCGAAGAAACCTTGGATTATATTAAATCTATAAAAAAAGAAGGTAAAACTGTGGAGGTTGTCTCTAAAGGTAGTTCTTTAAAGTTTTGTTTATTGGCAGAAGGATTAGCTGACGTGTATCCAAGATTTGCTCCTACTATGGAATGGGATACAGCAGCAGGTCAAGCGATATGTGAGTCAGTGGGTCTAGAAGTTATTTCTAATGAAACTAATTTACCATTACTTTACAATAAGGAAAATTTACTAAACGCTTGGTTTATCGTTAAAAATCAGTAAGGTGCTAAAACAAGAATCACATTTAAGAAGTGTTTTGAAGGGCATATCTTGGAGGCTTATAGCTTTTTTAGATACTATTCTAGTGGTAATCCTCATTACCTGTTTTTTTGAGAAATGTAGTTTGGATCTTGCTGTAAAAATTGGATTTGTAGAGTTTCTCATAAAATTTATCGTGTACTATATTCATGAAAGAGTATGGCAATTTACTGTAAAATATGGTGTAGTAACTAAAAAACAAACCTTGTTTAAATCAATTTCATGGCGTATAATAGCTACTGCAATGACCTTTTTAATAACAGGTGCTGTTTTAGATGATTTTAATAAAATTGCCTTGTATGTTGCTTTAGCAGAGTTGTTTACAAAGTTTGTATTGTATTATTTGCATGAGCGAATTTGGTGTAAAATTCCACTAGGCAGAATACGTAAGCTAATAAAATGAGAATTATAATAATAATACTTTTAATTTTGTGTTCTTCATGTAAGAATATTGTAACTCATCATTTGGATGAAGGGCTTGTAGAATTGGAAAATTCTAAACAAGTTAAAAAAGAACTAATTGAAGGGTATTTGATTCATTCTGTTGGTTTTTTTAAGAATGACAACGGAACTCAAAAAATCGCTATACGATTAAATGAGGAAATAACAGAAGAACTAATTTCAAAATATACCTTAGGAATACATATAAAGCCTTATGGGAGTGATTCTGTTTATTTACCAAAGGGCAAAAATTATATAAGTTTCGACTTTGTTCCAAAATTGTCTAATTTTGATGACTATAAATACATAATAAAAGATTTTGAAACGTCAATTAAGCAAATAAAAAGCATTCGTTTTTTTCTTTATAATTTAGGTAAATATGAAAAGCGATATGGAAATAATGTCACAATTAAAAATGTAAGATTATATTAGGAATGGAAAATATTATAACATATAGTTATAAGGTTAACAAAGATATGCGTCAAAAAATAAAGAAGCATCAATCCATGCTAATTTGGTTTACTGGATTATCAGGGTCTGGTAAATCTACATTGGCCAACGCCTTAGAATTAGAGTTGCATAAACGCGGGGTTCATACTTATTCACTTGATGGAGATAATACGCGAGCAGGTATTAATAAAGATCTTACATTTAGATCTGAGGATAGAACAGAAAATATTAGACGTGTCTCTGAGATTGCAAATCTAATGATTGATGCAGGAATTGTTGTTTTAGCGGCTTTTGTGTCTCCATATAAAAAAGACAGAGCACAAGTAAAAAGTGTTGTAGGAGAAAATAACTTTATAGAAGTGTTTGTAAGTACCAGTATAGAAGAGTGCGAAAAAAGAGATGTTAAAGGGCTTTATAAAAAGGCAAGGGCAGGAGAAATTAAGAATATGACTGGTATTGACGATATGTATGAGGCTCCGTTGCATGCAGATCTAAATATTGATACAAAAGATAAAAGTGTTGAAGAATCTGTAAACCTAATTTTTGACAAAATCAAATCAAAATTAAATTTAAAATAAATATGAAAAATTTTTTAAAACTTTTGATAGTAGTTCTACTATTTTCTTGCGGAAACAAGACTGAGAAAAAGGAAGATAAAGTTAATAATATTGAAACTAAAAAAGAGAAGAAAGTAAATAAATATCAGGAAAGTTTAAAAGATTATAGGACCATAGATACTCTTATTAATAATGACTTTCAGGTTTATGGTTTTGGAATGAAAACTCATAAACCTCCAAAGGCATCATTTGTGTTTAAAGTTGCAAATACAACTAAAAAGGAATCTATTGAATATTATAGTGTAGGTCTTTTTGGTTATAATTCCGAATATGATGCCCCGTTTAAGGCATCCGGAATCCCTAAACTTGTTGAAAAAGAAGGACAAAAGTATGTTGTGTTTCAAAGAGATTTAAAAGGGATTAAATATTTTGACAGCCTTGATATATATTTTTATAAGAGAAAAGATTATAAAACCTCAGGACGTTTGGGTCAGTTATTAATAGAAGATATCCTATTTCAATAAGCATGAAAAAATATTATTTAAATTATTTAGATGAGTTAGAAAGCGAAGCTATTTATGTTTTGCGTGAAGTATGGGCACAATTTCAAAATCCAGTAATTTTATTTTCTGGAGGTAAAGACTCCATTTTAGTTACACATTTAGCAAAAAAAGCGTTTCATCCTGCAAAAATACCATTCTCATTAATGCATGTAGATACAGGACATAATTTTCCTGAAACTATAAAATTTAGAGATGATTTAATAAAAGAACTCGGAGTCAATTTGATTGTAGGTTCTGTGCAAGAATCTATTGACCAAGGAAGAGTTGCTGAAGAAAAAGGTAAGAACGCTACAAGAAATGCATTACAAATCACAACACTTTTAGATGCTATTGAAATTAATAAAGTAGATTGTGCGATAGGTGGAGGAAGACGTGATGAAGAAAAAGCAAGAGCTAAAGAACGTTTTTTTTCACATCGAGACGACTTTGGACAATGGGATCCGAAAAATCAGCGTCCAGAATTATGGAATCTCTTTAATGGAAAGTGTTTTGAAGGTGAGCACTTTAGAGCTTTTCCTATTAGCAATTGGACAGAAATGGATGTTTGGAATTATATTAAAAAAGAGAATATTGCAATTCCATCTTTATATTATGCACATGAAAGAGAAGTTGTTTGGAGGCAAAATTCATGGATTCCAAATTCAGAATTTTTGAAATTAGAAGCGCATGAAGAGATTTTAGTAAAGAAAATACGTTTTAGAACTTTAGGAGATATTACCATTACAGGTGGTATTGAGTCAGATGCTGATACCTTAGAGAAAATTGCTAATGAAGTATCTGCAATGCGACAAACAGAGCGTGGAAACAGAAGTGATGACAAACGTTCTGAAACCGCGATGGAAGATAGAAAACGTCAAGGTTACTTTTAAAAATAAACGAATACTCCTAAAAAAAAAACAATGTTAGATAACAATCAATTGCTAAGATTTACAACTGCAGGAAGTGTAGATGATGGTAAAAGTACATTAATAGGAAGATTATTATATGATTCAAAATCTATTTTTGAAGATCAGTTAGAAGCTATAGAAAATACAAGTAAAAAGAAAGGTCACGATGGTGTAGACTTGGCTTTGTTTACAGATGGTCTTAAAGATGAAAGAGAGCAAGGTATTACTATTGATGTTGCTTATAGATATTTTACAACGCCAAAACGTAAGTTTATTATAGCTGATACACCAGGACATATTCAATACACTAGAAACATGGTTACTGGTGCATCAACGGCTAATGCAGCAATTATTTTAGTAGACGCAAGGAATGGTGTTATTGAGCAAACAAGAAGACATACATTTATTGCGTCTTTGTTACAAATCCCACATATCATAGTTTGTATCAATAAGATGGATTTGGTAGATTATAGTGAGGAAGCCTACAACAAAGTGATTAATCAATTTGAAGAGTTTTCTTCTAAGATGCTTGTAAAAGATATTCGTTTTATTCCTATAAGTGCTCTAGAGGGTGATAATGTTGTAAATAGATCTATCGCTATGAATTGGTACCAAGGAGCACCTTTATTACATACTCTAGAAACGATGCATATTAGTAGTGATATTAATAAAGTTGATGCACGTTTTCCAGTTCAAACGGTATTAAGACCTCAAAGTAATAATGAATTTAGAGATTATAGAGGTTATGCAGGACGAATTTCAAGTGGTGTATTAAGGCCAGGAGATGAAGTTACAATAATGCCTTCTGGATTTACATCAAAAATTAAAACAATTGACACATTTGAAGGAACTTTAGAAGAAGCTTTTGCGCCAATGTCAGTGTCAGTAACACTAGAAGATGAAATTGATATTAGTAGAGGGGATATGATTGTTCGGTCAAATAATAAACCAGTCGCCTCTCAAGATCTTGAAGTGATGTTGTGTTGGTTGCATAATAATTCAGCAAAGTCAAGAACAAAATATACGATTAGACATACATCTAATGAGCAAAAAGCAATGATTAAAGATGTGGTTTATAAAATAAATATAAATACTCTTGAAAGAAATAGTGAGGACAAAGACCTTCATATGAATGACATTTGCAAAGTTAAAATTAGAACGACTAAGCCTATAATGATTGATTCTTATAGAGAAAATAGAACAACAGGAAGTATTATATTAATTGACGATACTACGAATGAAACTGTTGCAGCTGGAATGATTGTATAAGTTGGCAGTAGTTAATGTTTTGATATTAAATTTTTTATGATTAAACCGAGTAACTCTAATAAGAAAGAAATTTTATTAAAAGGTATAGAGGTCTTTTTTATTAGAGTTTTAGGATATGGTTGTGGTTTTTTGTTTACTTGGTTATTAGCAAATAAATATGGAGCAAAAACACAAGGTGTTTTTGCAATAGCTTTTATGTTTTTGTCGGTTGGAGCAATGATTTCAAAGCTAGGTATTGAAACAGCAATCGTAAAATGGATTGCAAGACATGCTTTAACTATTGAAAGGCAAGCCATATATTTAAAATCTTTAAAACTTATTGTAATAAGTTCTTTAATTACAGCTTTATTTTTATTTTTTTTGGCGCCATTAATTTCTTCGATATACAATAAACCAGATATAGAATTGAGTATAAAAATTGCAGCGATATCAATTCCGTTTTTATCTATTTTAGATGTTAGTGCAAGCTATTTCAAAGGAATTCAAAAAACGGGAATTTTTGGTTTATATGCTCAGTTTTTTAAATTTTTTGCTCCATTTGTTTTTATAGTACTGTTTTATACGTTGAGCAAAAGTGGATTTGAGATTCCAATAATTTCTTATAGTATTGGGTTATTTTTGGTTTCCATAATTGCTGTTATTCATGTTTCTAGAGCACTGAAACTTCCCTCTAAGATAGGTCAATGCAGTTTTAAATTAGGCTTTAAATCTATGATTCTAGATGCTTACCCAATGATGATTTCATCAGCTATCGTCATGATCATGGGATGGAGCGATGTGTTTGTGTTGGGGTTTTATGCAGAAGAGCACGAGATTGGAGTTTATAATGTAGCTGTAAAGTTGTCGACTATTGTGTCTTTTACGTACAACGCAGTGGCAACTATCGCAACTCCAAAAATAGCGCTTTACTACAAAAATGAGGACACTAAACTTCTAAGAGAAACTATAGGATTTTCTTCACGACTTATTTTCTTTTGTGGGTTACCAATTTTTACATTTATTTTTATCTTTCCAGAGTTTATTCTAAGCTTTTTTGGATTAGAATTTGTAGAGGGAAAAACAGTTTTAAGAATATTATTAATAGCACAGCTTACAAATGTTATAACAGGACCTGTAGGTGCAATTTTTCAAATGACTGAAAAGCAAAAAATATTACAGAATTATATTTTAATAGCATTAGTTTTTAATGTTGTTTTTAGCTTAATTTTAGTGCGTTTTTTTTACTTAGAAGGTGTAGCGATAGCTAGTGCTATCGGAATGATGCTTTGGAATGTTTTAGGCGCTTATTTTATTTGGAAAAACATGAAAATAAAAACTTGGGTAAACTTTAATAACTATTAAATGAAATGGGTTAAGTATATATCGCATCCGCACATATACATTGTGTTTTTTATATTCATAAGTGTCTTAAGCTTTATTCCTAATGGTTTGGGCTGGAGACATAATATGGAAGGTTTAATTCAAAATTATTTATGGTTGTATATTGCTTATATTGTATTCTATTTTTTTGGATATTATTCAACCAAAAAGCCAAAACCTCCAGAAGAAAAAACAGAAATAAGCTTTAGTATGATTAATAGGTTTCACTTGATATTTATTATTTGTGCTGTATTTTTTATTTTAAAGTTTATCTATATTTCTGGAATTCCAATATTTTCTGGAGATATGTTTTTGCGCACAAAACTTGCTACATTGGGCGGTTTTGTAGATTATCCAACCAAGGCTATTTCTATATTAGGTATTGTAGCATATTATTTTTACTTAAAAAAGAAGAATAATTTATACTTGGCTCAGTTCATCTTATCTATCGTTTTTAACTTACTATTCGCAGAACGTTCTTTAATCGTTTTTACCATTTTAGGGGCTGTTATTCTTTATGTTAATTTTAATAGTATTAGTAAGAAAACATTTAAAAGAGTACTTATATCTTTTTTGTTGATGTTTTTTGTAATAGGTGGTGTTCAAATAATGCGTCATGGAGGTAAAAAACACTTAAACCGCTCTGGAAAGATGTCAACATTTGAGGTTGTGTCATGGGTAGTTCATGGAGATTTAACAGGGTCTCAAAAATTTGGGGCTTATGTTACAAATGAATTAGGTGAAGAACGTCTTCATGGAAGGTACACCTTAGGTATATTTTTATCGATATTCATACCTAATTACAAGAACCATGGAGCTACTTATTTACAAAAGAGATATTCCATACGGAGGGTAACTACAGCTCAATCGGCTTCGATTCCATATAGTTATTATATGGATTTTGGTATGTTTAGTTTAATATTTCCTTTTTTTATTGGTGTTTTTGCTAAGAAATTTTACGAAAGATTTAGATATCTAAATTCACCTTTACATATTATTTTGTATCCTGCACTATTTTTTAATCTTTTATGGAGTGTTAGAGCTGGAAATTTTCCTGTGGACCCTAAATTGATTTATTTTATTTTATTACTCTTTTTTGTTTTTAACCCTCCATTTAAATACCGCTTTAATAATGAAGTTAGTCAAGTATTTAGGTTTTTATTTTTATTAAGTATTGGTGTTAGTATATTAGCTTTAATAATTAGATGGTAGCTTTAATAAGAAAAATAACAATACAAGACTTCTTTTTTATAGGATTTTTATTCTTTTTACCTTTAAATGAAAATGTAAACACATGGTTTTTAATAGGTTTTTTCTTGAGCAGTTTGTTCGCTTTAAAAAAGAAATCTAATAGACAGTTATTGATAGATACTAAATCCTTATTAATAATTTCAAGTATATTGTTTTTTTTAAGGCTTGGAGGATTATTCAATGCTATAAGTTTTGATGTTGGATTAAAGGAGCTTGTTAGATCGGTTTCTTTTATAGCATTACCTTTTTCTATACTTTTGTTGATAAGAAAGCACAAACAAAATCAGATTTTGTTTTTTTTTAAGTTACTTACCGCAGGAGTATTAACTGCAATAATTATATGTTGGACTTATTCTATATCAGCAGTTGTAAGGAATAATGAACCATTGTTGAATATTATTGGATGGAAGAGAAGTAATGAGTATCTAACAAGAATAATAGATATGCATCCACCTTATTTAGGTTTAATTATTGCTGTTTGTATAATATATTTGGTTTATAGATTAAATGATGGGCGCAAGTGGCTTAAGATTTGTGTAATTGTGTTTTTGTTTTTGTTTTTACTCAATCTTGCGGCACGAAATGCTATTGTGTTTTTAATACTCGTTCTATTTGTCCATTTGTTATTAAAGCGAAAATGGAAAACGATAATATTTACTTTAACTATTATTTTAGGATTTGGTATAGTGGTTAATGATAAGCAAGCTAATTTTTTTAGACGAAAGTATATTAAGATGCTAAACCCTTATGATGAACTTGCAGATCAGCGTTTCAATAGATTTAAGGCATCGTGGAATATTTTTGTTGAGTATCCTGTTTTTGGCTCTGGAATGGGGAATGATGATTTGTTAAGGGTTCAAAAATATAAAGCATTTGGAGATACTCTTGCTTATGAAAGTAGATATAATGCCCATAACCAGTATTTAGAATATTTAAGTACTTTTGGAATCATAGGGTTACTGTTATTTTTATACGTACTTTATAAATTTTTTAAATTAAGTTTAAGTCATCGAGAATATCTGTTTTTTGTTTTACTGTCCATGTTTTGTTTTGCTTGTTTATCTGAGAGTATTTTGGAGCGAGAATTAGGAATAAAAATTTTTGGCCTTATTGTAGGTTTATTAATTTATAGCATTAAAATGAATAGAATTACACCTATTGAACAAAATGATAAACTTTAATAATATACTATTTGTAGCTCCAAATTTTAAAAAAAGAAAAGGAGGTATTGCAAGCGTTTTAAATATATATGCGAAAAATATTAAAACGTTTCATTTTTTTTCATCAGCATTTTATCAAAATGTTAGGTTGAATTTTCTGTTATTTCCAATTAACATTATTGGACTAATCGGTTATTTGATAATACGTCGAAATATAAAAGTGGTACATATACACGGTGCTTCAAGAGGAAGTTTTTATCGTAAATATGTATTGTTTTTAGTGGCGAAAAAATTATTTAGCAAAAGTGTGATTTACCATGTTCATGGTGCAGAATATCATATATTTTATAAAGAGGCTTCTAGTTTTGTTAAAAAAAGAATAAAAAAAATGATTAAAGAGGTAGATAAGTTAATTGTACTTTCTGATGAGTGGAAAAGGTATTTTTCTCAAACATTTAATGTAAATCATATTTCGGTTCTTAATAATGTGATTGATGCCCAAAAAGAAAGAACTAATACAGTTAAAGGACCTTTAAATATCTTATTTTTAGGCAAAATTGGAGATAGAAAAGGTATTTTTGATGTTTTAGAAGCTGTTAGTTCAAATAAAGAAATTTTTCAAGGAAAAATAAAGATTACTATTGGGGGGAATGGATCTATTAAAAAACTCAAAAACTATATTGAAGTACATAAATTAGAATCTATTGTGAAATTTGTGGGTTGGGTTTTGGATTCTCAAAAGAAAGTTTTGCTTGATGATGCTAATGTTATGATTCTAACCTCATACAATGAAGGTTTACCTATATCACTACTTGAAGGAATGAGTTATTCTTTACCTATAATTTCAACTCATGTAGGAGGTATTCCTCAGATATTAACACATAAATCTAATGGTTTTGTTGTAGAGCCAGGTCATATAAATCAAATAATAGAGGCGTTGAAGTTTTATATAGATAACCCAATTGATTTAGTACAACATTCAAAGAATTCATATAATAAATCTAAAGAGTTTTTTCCTAATGAAGTATTAAAAACTCTTAACGAGATAAATAGTAAATTAATAAGAATCAATACGAATGAATAGAGTTAAGGATTTCTTGTTTCAACAGCTAAAATATGGATTCTTTTTTAGGAAACGTTTAAAAGACATACAACGTTTTTGTGATTTATCGGAGCATGATTTATTGGAATTAGAAAGCCAAATATTAAAATCTCATATAGCAAATGCTTATAAAAAATCATCCTTTTATAAGGAGCTTTATGATCGACATGGGGTTGTTTTAAGTCAAATTCAAAATAGAGAAGATTTAAAACAATTACCAATGATAACTAAAGACGATATAAAGTCTAAAGTTAATAATTTATATATAGGTAATAAAATAAAGCATATAAGTTATACGAGTGGTACTTCAGGCAGTCCTTTGAAAGTTTATTATGATATTAATTGTATTTTAAACGAGGCTAGTTATAATGAAATATTTAGAAATAATGGAGGCCATTATTTTGGGCAAAAAGTTGTTTCTTTAAGAGGTGTTTTGGATAGAAAAACAATGAAATATTTTGACAAATTTACAAATACATTGTTTTTATCTAGCTTTAACCTTAATAAGAAAAATATTAAGTTTTACTATAAGGAATTTCAAAAATTTCAGCCAAATGCAATTCTTGCCTATCCGAGTTCTTTGGAGCTATTGAGCAATCTTTTAATAGATGCTGGATTGGAGTTAAATGTTCCAGTGATTTTTACCTCATCAGAAACCTTGTACGATTATCAGAGAGAAAAAATTGAACGTGTGCTAAATACAAAAATTTATGATAGATATGGAAATGCAGAAAGAACGATTTCATTAATTCAACAAAACTCTAATGCTATTTATCATGAGGCTAAGTTGTATTCTATAAATGAGTATCAAGAGCATTCGGTAATTACAACCAATCTTATGAATAAAAACTTCCCTTTGATTCGATATGAGGTTAATGATTCTATTGAGTTATTGAGAAAAGAAATTCCACCCGTTATAAATCGAATTGTGGGTAGGATAGATGATTACTTGATAACTAAAGATGGTACAAAAATAGGTCGTATGGATCTTGTTTTTAAGGGGGTTCATAATATCAAATTTGCTCAAATTATTCAGAATGATTCAGATTATTTTATAGTAAATATTGTGAAAGCTAAACAATACATCAAAAGAGATGAAGATGCAATCAGAAAGAATATTATTGATCGAATTGGAGGGGAAACTTTGTTTGAATTTAAGTATATTGGAGAACACGACTTAATAAAAACTAAAAGAGGGAAATTTAAATTAGTAATAAATAATATTTAAAAGGTTGATTGGAAGATTAAAATGGTATTATAGCAGATTAAAGTTGATGAGCATTAGAGAGGTTCTTTTTTTTAGAATACCTCAGCAGATTCAATATAAATTATTGGGAAAAAAACAACGTTTAAAAAAATTTAAAAATTCAGAAGTAAGCCTTAATAATAGTTTTAATTCTCCCGTATATCAGAATATTAAATATTTAAATCTGCTTTCTCCTGATGACCTTAATTTATTTACTTTTTTTGAATCTACTGTAAATTTAAGTGAGGAAATAGATTGGTTAAAAGATCATAAAAACAAGATCTCCTCACAACCCTCTTATTATGCAAATATTAATAGGCAGAATTTTGAAAAAATTGGCGATGTAAAATATGTAGCGGAGCTTTCAAGACTTTATTTTTTACCTTTTTTAGCCTTAGATGATTTAAAAAATCAAAGTGCTAAACAACTTGCAGTCATTGAAAACTGTTTACAGAGTTGGAGTGTTCAAAATCCTTATTTAAAAACCATTCACTGGACTAGTGGTATTGAAGTAGGTATTAGAAGCATTAATCTCATTTATACACATATTGTTTTAAAGCAATCGCATAATCTTACCTCTAGAATAGATAATCTGATTAAAACATTAATTCTTAAGAATTATCATTTTCTTAAAAATCATCTATCCCTATATTCTTCAGCTAATAATCATCTGGTGGCTGAATTAGCTGGTCTAGTTGTTATTAGTCACTATTTTGAGAACAAAGAACTTATTAAAAGTCGGTCCAAATGGAGAAATAAGCTGTATAATGAAATTAGAGCACAAATAAAAGATGATGGTGTTAATATGGAATTATGTACACATTATCATGCAGAGGTTGCAGATCATTTTTTAAACGCTATAGTGTTTATAAAAAATAGCAATTTAGAAGTACCAGATAGTATTGAAACCCATTTTTCTAAGATGTCACAATTTATTTCGCATGTAACTTATAATGGAAATAAAACAATCTATGGAGATTATGATGAAGGCTTTTTAATTTACCCTTACCATGATCAATCATTCAATATTTATAAGTCTTTAGAGCAAAGCTTTCATCATGCTTTCGACTCTAATATTATTAGTCAAACCACGAAACCTTCTTTTGACTACAGAAACTATTTGATTTTTGGTGATGCATTTAAAGCCCATGAGCAGAAAGAATTCATAAAAGATATGGTTTTTGTGAACTCTGGATATGCTTTTTTTTATGATCATGAGACTAAAACTAAAGTTAGTTTTGATTTTGGTGAATTAGGAGATCAATTATCCGCAGCTCATGGACATTCTGATATGTTACATTTTACTTTAGAAAATAAAGGTATTCCCATTTTAATAGATGCAGGTACTTATCAATACCATACGAAATATAATGATTGGAGATCCTATTTTAGAAGTATTGCGGCTCATAATACAATAAGCATTAATGGACTGGATCATGCAAAGCAAAATTCACGGATGAGTTGGTTAGGTTGTCCTAAGATAACTTTGGAAGACGTATCTATAAAAGATAGTTTTTCAAAAATAAAAGCCTCTCACGAAGCGTTTAAAGCTCAAAATATAAGACATACCAGAACAATTAGTTTTGACAAGGTCTCAAAAATAATTGAGATAGAGGATCAACTTATAACTATTAACAAAAATAACAAGCCGTATACATTTGAGTTTTTTCTTAATTTTGATGCTATGTTAGAGATTAAACATGTTGAGGATAGCCTTTTTATTGAATATGATACTGTAAAACTCCGTATGAAAAACAAATGGTTTTCTAATGGTAAACTATTAATGGCAAATAATGATTCATTCAATGGGTGGCATTCGTTGAAATTTGATCAAAAGCACCCTTCGAAATACTTTATTTTATCTAACGAGCTACGAGAAGATCTTAAAATGAAAACAGTTATAGAGTTGGATTATAAATAAACTATTTGACTTAGGCATTTAATCACTAATATTTTTAATTAGACATGGACTAGAGTTGACCATTCTGATGAGAAGGTTATCAAAAATATTTTCTTTCATAAAGCTTCTATTAAAACGATAACAATATTCATGTAAATAATCTTGCAGATCATTTACATGATGATGTACACCTCTAAGCCAAGCTTTCATATTCATAATAGTACGATGCAGATCAGGGAAATTTCCTCCTTTCTTTCCTGAGTATATTTGGGTTAGATTCTCAAAGTTCTTTTTTAATGGCTTGTATCCTGTCCATTTATCGGTAGTCCAGTTAAATGCCAAACCTCAAATTGGTAAATATAAACAAAGACCGCCAAATTTTTATTTTTGTATATTTAGAAAGTAAAAGTTAAACATAAAATATAAAAATTCGGCTTTGTGTTTATCCGAAAAGTAAGTGTCTTTTTGCACGCTACGTTTCATACACAAGTCCGTTGTAGGCAATGTGATAAAATACATACAGTTCGAAAATCAAGACTTGAGACATATGAACTTTAAGACATTCATTTTTATACTATTCATTATTGCAGCATCTTCTGCTACTGCACAAAATCAAGTTGAAGCAGAAGACAAAAACAATTTATATTGGCGACCAAATGTTGAAATTGACTACTCACATTTTCAATCTGAATCAAATGCAGACTGTATAAAATACAATGAAAAATATGGGTTAAAAATGTCTGCTAACATCCAACTCCTTGGCATCGTAGATATTCCGAAATCTCATTTGTCTAGAAAGATTAAAAAAAGGACAGGGAACGATAAACTTTATTTAGCACCCATATTCTGCAAAAATTGCTCCTGCATTCTATCAGAGGATTCTACAGAGTTAGTCGTCTATCAATTATTATTTGATGTAGCTGAAATGTGTGCAAGAGGTTTGAGAAAAGAACTTATCGAGACTCAACAAGAAATGAATATTAACAATGTGAATGCAATGTTCTATACAACAATAAAAAATAGATGGGACGAAACAATGCGGGGAACTTGGGCTTCAATCTATCATGATGTTTTAATTCAAAAGAAAGATAGTGCATACATCGAATGGCGGACATTGGTAGATGAGATGTTGGAGAAAAATAAAGACTTTGCAACACAACCCTATGAAATTGAAAGACTAATTCTTAGTGATCCAGTTGAAGAAGGCTATGTTCAGGCAAAGACAATAATGGGTGACATGAAAAATAATGAAGAAAATTAATAAAACACTGCCTACAACAACGCATATAGCTTATGGTGTGTGAACGGTAACTGCAAGGTTTTTGCTCCATAGCCAGCCTTGGTTTTGGTGGACAGGGAAGTGCTTCGAAACCCCCACAAGCCATATACAAACCGTTGGCAATAATGTCAGAAATGCGCAAAAGGAATCATAATTTTAGTTTA